>JBFWIY010000086.1:0-8415 GCA_050255855.1 Desulfovibrionaceae bacterium | reverse complement strand
GCCCGCCGCGCCGGAGGGGGTTCCCCCGGCGTGGCCCGAGCCGAGGAGGGGCCCATGCCCAACCATCCGTCCGCCAATCAGGAAATCGACCGCCAGCTCGGTCTGCTGCCCATCTCCGACGCCGAGTTCGAGGCCATCCGCCGGCTGGTCTACGACAACGTCGGCATCCACCTCACGGACCAGAAGCGCCCCCTGGTGGTGGGACGCCTCCAGCGTCTGCTCAAGGCCCACCGCATCGACACCTTTTCCGCCTACCTGAACTACCTCAAGAAGGACGTCACCGGCCGGGGCATGGACGAGCTGGTCAACAGCATCTCCACCAACCACACCTTCTTCTACCGCGAGAAGGCCCACTTCGACTTCTTCGGCCGCACCGTGCTGCCGGACCTGACCCGCAAGCTGCGCGCCAAGGGCAAGAACGACATCCGCATCTGGTGCGCGGGCTGCTCCTCGGGCGAGGAGCCCTACACCCTGGTGATGCTCATGATGGAGCAGCTGGGCGTGGACTACAATTCCTGGCAGGCCGGGGCCCTGGCCACGGACATCTCGGCCCGCGCCCTGGGCGCGGCCCGGAGCGCGGTCTATTCCGCGGACCGGCTCAAGCTCCTGCCCACGGCCTGGAAGCACAAGTACTTCAAGCCCACGGAGGACGGGGAGTTCCAGGTGGTCGAGCGGGTGCGGCGCGAGGTGGTCTTCCGCCGTTTCAACCTCATGAACCAGCAGTTCCCCTTCAAGAGTAAGTTCCACGCCATCTTCTGCCGCAACGTGATGATCTATTTCGACAGCCCCACCCGCAAGGCCCTGGTGAAGCGCTACTACGACTTCACCGAGCCGGGGGGCTACCTGTTCATCGGCCATTCCGAATCCCTGGGGCGCGAGGAATGCCCCTACGACTATGTCATGCCCGCGGTCTACCGCAAGAAGGAAGCCTGATCATGCCCGTGAAGGTTCTCATCGTGGATGATTCCGCCCTGGTGCGCGACGTGCTCAAGAAGGGGCTCTCCGCCGACCCGGGGCTGGAGGTGGTGGGCACGGCCGCCGACCCCTTCGACGCCCGCGACAAGATCGTCAAGCTGCGGCCCAACGTCCTCACCCTGGACGTGGAGATGCCGCGCATGGACGGGGTGGAGTTCCTGCGCCGCCTCATGCCCCAGTTTCCCCTCCCCGTGGTCATGGTCAGCTCGCTCACGGAGAAGGGCAAGCAGGTCACTCTCGACGCCCTGGACGCCGGGGCCGTGGACTTCGTGTCCAAGCCCAAGAGCGACATGGCCCGCGGCCTGGAGACCATGCTCACCGAGCTGCGGACCAAGGTGAAGATCGCCTCCACGGCCAACGTCAGCCACTGGAAGCAGAAGCGGCCCCAGCTCTTCACCCGGCGGCAGACCGTGCAGGCCCAGCACGCCCTGTCCGAGACCACGGACAAGGTCATCGCCATCGGGGCCTCCACGGGCGGCACCGAGGCCATCCGCGAGGTCATCACCCGGTTTCCGGCCAACACGCCGGGGGTGGTCATCGTGCAGCACATGCCCCCGGGCTTCACGCGCATGTTCGCCGACCGCATGAACACCCTGTGCCTCATGGAGGTCAAGGAGGCGGCCGAGGGCGACCGGGTCATGCCCGGCCGCATCCTCATCGCCCCGGGGGACCGGCACATGGAGATCCAGCGCAGCGGCGGCATGTACAAGGTGCGCCTGAACGAGGGCGAGCTGGTCTGCGGCCACCGGCCCTCGGTGGAGGTGATGATGCATTCCGTGGCCAAGAGCGTGGGGGCCAACGCCGTGGGGGTCATGCTCACGGGCATGGGCGGCGACGGCGCGGGGGGCATGCTGGCCATGCATCAGGCCGGGGCCCGGACCATGGCCCAGGACGAGGCGTCCTGCGTGGTGTTCGGCATGCCCAAGGTGGCCTGGGAGCGCGGCGGGGCGGAGAAGCTCGTCCCGCTTTCGGACATGGCCCAGGCGGTCATCAACGCGGTGGCGATGTCCTAGGGCGGCGTTCCGGGCCGGGGGGCCCGGGCGGTTGCTTGGGGTGAGGGGAAGGAGAGTTCGGGCATGGGCGCAGGCGCAACGCGGAGGCGTTCCCCCAACAGCGGCATCGGGGCTGTGGAGTCGGGCCATGTGGACGAGATCACCGGGCTGCCCGGGCGTCGGGTCTTCATGGAGCGCCTGGCCAAGGTGGCCCGGCGGCCCGCCGTGGGGAGCCACTGCGGCTCGGCCCTGCTGTTCATCGACCTGGACCGCTTCAAACGGGTGAACAAGAGCTTCGGCCACGTCACGGGGAACAAGCTGCTGGCCTGCGCGGCCCAGCGCATCCTCTCCACGGTGCGCGCCGCGGACGTGGTCACCCGGCGCAGCGGCGACGAGTTTCTGGTGCTGCTCGACGACGTGGGGGCCCCGCGCCGGGCCGCGGGCATGAGCCGCCGCATCCTGCACGAGCTCTCCCTGCCCTTCAGCGTGGACGGCGTGACCTTCCACATCAGCGCCAGCATCGGCGTGGTGGCCGGGGTGGAGGGGTTCGCCAACGAGATCGAGACCCTGCGCAGCGCGGAGATCGCCATGTACCGCGCCAAGGACCGGGGCGGGAACAATTTCAAGATCTATTCCCCGGCCCTGCACCGGCACGAGCTGGAGTCCTTCGCCCTGGAGGCCGACCTGCGCCTGGCCCTGGAGCGCGACGCCCTGGAGCTGGTGTACCAGCCCATCGTGGAGCTGGGGGACGGGCGGCCGGTCGGGTACGAGGCCCTGCTGCGCTGGACCCACCCGGAGCTGGGGCCGGTCTCGCCCGTGCGCTTCGTGCCCGTGGCCGAGGCCACCGGGCTCATCGTGCCCGTGGGGGACTGGGTGCTGGGCGCGGCCTGCCGTCAGATCGTCGGCTGGCAGGAGTCGGTGCTGGACGACGGCCGCTACGTCTCGGTGAACATCAGCGCCCGCCAGCTCACCCACGCCCACTTTCTGGAGGGGTTCGTCCGGACCGTGGAGCGCTACGGCGTGGACCCGCAACGCCTGCGCGTGGAGATCACCGAGAGCGTGCTCATGGAGGACGCCGTCAAGGCCCGCGCCCGGCTCCTGAAGCTCAAGGACATGGGCGTGCGCATCCTCATGGACGACTTCGGCACGGGGTATTCGTCCCTCAGCTACCTGCTGAGCTTCCCCTTCGACGTCATCAAGATCGACCGATCCTTCATCCGCGACCTGGGCACCGGCTCGGGGGGCTCGCGCCTGGTGGAGTCCATCATGCACCTGGCGGAGAGCATCGGACTCTCCACCGTGGCCGAGGGCGTGGAGACCCCGGCCCAGCGGCGGCGGCTCATGGAGCTCGGCTGCGGCTACGGCCAGGGGTATCTCTTCTCTCGCCCCCTGGCCCCGGCGATGGTGGAGGCCGCGGCCGCGGAGGCGGGACCGGCCCGTTCCGCCGCCGGGTGACGCCGGTTCAACCTTCCTGGCCTTGCTCCTGGGGCTGCTTCAGGGCCTGCTCCAGGGTGCGCGGGCGGCACAGCCCGCCCCGGGCGGCCAGGGCCACCACCTCCGCCGCCGGGATGGGCGGCGAGAACAGGTAGCCCTGCACGTAGTCGCACCCCAACTCCTGCAACAGCGTGAACTGGGGCCTCGTCTCCACCCCTTCGGCCACCACCTCCATGCCCAGGGTATGGGCCAGGGCCACGATGGTGCGCACGATCTCCCGCGCCTCGGCGGACGGCTCCATGTCGGCCACGAAGGAGCGGTCGATCTTCAGGGCGTCGATGGGGTGGCTGGTGAGGTAGGCCAGGGACGAGTAGCCCGTGCCGAAGTCGTCGATGGCCAGGCGGATGTCCTCGGCGCGCAGGGCGCCGAGGGTCTCCACGGCGGCGGACCCGCTCTGCATGAGCGTGCTTTCGGTGAGCTCCAGGCGCAGCTGCCGGGGGGACAGGCCGTTTTCCGCCAGGACCCGGCGCACGATGTGCAGGATGTCCGGCCGGGTGAAGTCGGAGACGCTGAAGTTCACGGCGATGTTCAGGTCGCACGGGGCGTCGGGGCCGTTGCGCCATTCGGCCAGCCGGGCGCAGGCCTGCTCCAGCATGAACTGGTCGATGGCGGCCACGAGCCCGGTCTCCTCGGCGGCGGGGATGAACTCCAGGGGGGAGACCAGGCCGCGCTCGGGGTGCCGCCAGCGGGCCAGGGCCTCGAAGCCGGTGATGGCCAAGTCGGCCACGCGCACCACGGGCTGGAAAAAGGCCTCGAACTCCCGGGCGGCCACGGCCTTGCGCAGGTCCGTCTCCAGCTTGAGCATGCCCAGGGCGTGCTCGTGCATGCGCTTGCTGAAGACCTTGAAGCGCGCGCCGCCCTCGCCCTTGGCCCGGTACATGGCGATGTCCGCGTCGCGCAGCACGTGCTCGGGGCTCTCGTAGTCCCCGGAGGAGAGCACGATGCCCATGCTGGCCGTGGCGAAGACCTCGTGCTCGTCGAAGCGCACCGGGACGGCCAGGGCCTCCTGGATGCGCTCGGCCACGTGGATGGGGTTGCGGATGTCCTGGACGTCCTCCAGCAGCACGGCGAACTCGTCGCCGCCGAAGCGGGCCAGGGTGTCCTCGGCGCGCACCGTGGCCGCGAGGGCCTGGGCCATGCTCTGCAGCACGGCATCGCCCGCCAGGTGCCCCAGGCTGTCGTTGACCACCTTGAAGCGATCCAGGTCCAGGAAGAGCATGGCGAAGCGGTAGTCCTCCCGCCGCTGGGAGACGCGGATGCAGCGGGCCAGGCGGTCCATGAACAGGGCGCGGTTGGCCAGGCCGGTGAGTTCGTCGTGGAAGGCCTGGTGGGCCAGGCGCTCCTCGGCCTGCTTGCGCTCGGTGATGTCCAGGAGGGAGGCCACGGAGTGGTCGGTGCCCGGGATCATGCCCACGGTGAGGAGCACGTTCAGGGTGCGGCCGTTGCGCGGCTGGAAGCGGAACTCATAGGTGGTGGGGGCGGCGGCGTCGCTTAGGCGGCGCTGCTTGTGGAACTCGCGCATCCGGGCCAGGTCGTCCGGGTGGACGAACTCGGTCCAGCCCATCCGGTTCTCGACTTCCTGGCGGGAGAAGCCGCTCAGGCGTTCGAATTCGCCGTTGGCCAGCGAGATGGTGGTGTCCGCTTCGAGGATGGTCATGGCCGTGCCGGTGGTCTCGAAGATGGTGCGGTAGAGGCGCTCGGATTCGGCCAGTTGCTCATGGGCCGCGGTGAGCTCCCGGGTGCGCGCCTCCACGCGGCGCTCCAGGTCGGCGCGGATGGCGTCCAGCTCCCGCTGGGTGCGCCACTTGGCGCCCAGGGAGGAGGCGAAGTGGCGGATCTCCTGCGGGTGGAAGGGCTTCTGCACGTAGAGCAGGCGGTCCGCCGGGGGGACGCGCCGGGCGATCTCCTGGGGGTTCACGTCGGAAAAGGCGGTGATGATGACGATCTGGATGTCCGGGTCCAGGGCGCGGATGCGTTCGGCCGCGGTGATGCCGTCCATGCCCGGGGGCATGCGCACGTCCAGGAAGGCCAGGCAGAAGGGCTGGTCGGCCTCCAGGGCGGAGCGGACGGCCTCCACGGCGTCCTCGCCCTGGCGCACCAGCACGGGATCGAAGCTTTGGACGCGTTCGGCGGTCCGGGTCTGGAACAGCTCGCTCGCCAGGTCGTCCAGCCGGGAGCCGGTGGAGACCTCCGGGGCCAGGACCTCCCGGAAGATGCGCAGGTTCATGTCCTCGTCGTCGGCCACCAGGATGCGGCAGGGCAGGGGGGGGTGGGGCATGGGCTACTCCTGTGGGGCTGGCGTCTGGGGCAGGGTGAGGTGCAGGGCGGCCCCCCGGCCCGGGCCGTCGCTCTCGGCCCGGATGACGCCGCCGAGCATGGCCACGGCCCCGCTGCACCAGTGCAGGCCGAAGCCGTGGGAGAGGGGATCCTTGGTGGAGAATTCGCGGGAGAAGATGTTGTCCAGGTCCTCGGCGGCGATGCCCGCGCCATCGTCGTGGACCACGATGCGCGCCACGGGGGCCGAGGAGGGGCCGTCCATCCGCGCGGCCACGATCACCGGCCGGTCCGGGGTCCCGGCGCGCGCCAGGGAGTCCGCGGCGTTGTGCAGCAGGTTCACGAGCACCTGGAGCAGGACGCTGCGGTTGGTCTTCAGCCGTCCGCCCGGCAGCTGCACGTCCAGGGTCAGGGTCAGCCCGCGGGCCAGGGGTTCGGGCAGCAGGGCCGCGGCGTCGCGCACCAGCTCCTCCAGGTCCACCTCCTCCAGACCCACGTCCGGCCGGGCGAAGCGCTCGAAGTCGCCCAGGATGCGCTCCATGCCCGAGGCCTGGCGCAGCAGGGCGTCGATGCGCTCCAGCACGGTTCGCTGGATCTCGCCGCCCTCCTCGGCGGCCAGCTGGATGAACTCCAGGAGTTTTTCCGTGCGCTTGAGGTGTTCGTCCGGGGCGGCCAGCTCCCGGGCGGCCTGGGCGACCTCCTTGGCCTTGGCCCGTCCGGCGGTCTCCCGGGCCTGGCCCAGCTCGGCCACGAAGGGGTTCAGGGCGTTGCGCAGGGTGTGCAGCAGCCCGCGGGCCATCTCGGCCTTGCCGGTCTGGTAGGAGAGGGTCAGGCGGCGCTTGCGCGACTGCTCCAGGGCCTGGAGCATGGCCTCGAACTCGCGCGCGAGCACGCCGAGCTCGTCGCGCCGGTTCAGGAGCACGGGGGGCGCGGGGTGGTCCGGGGCGTCGTCGCGCCCCACCGCCACCGCCCGGGCCGTGAGCTGGCGCAGGGGGCGGATCACCATGAGGCGCAGGAGCACGATGACGGTGAGCATGACCAGCAGCCCGCCCGCCAGCACCGAGCCGCGGGCCCAGGCCAGGACGTCGTCGCCCCGCCGGGTGATGTCGCGCGGCAGGCGGGCGGAGAGGAGCAGGCCGGGTTGGCCGGAGATGTCCTTCATGAAGGTGTGGGCCATGAGGGTGGTCGCGTCCAGGGGCCGGAGGACCGGGGCGCCGCTCCCCGCGGCCGTGCGGAGCAGGGTCAGGCCCGCGGCGTCCAGGGCGTCACGCGGCAGGATGGCCAGGGTCAGGCGCACCTGGTCGGCGATATTCTGGATGCGCTCGGCGTCCAGGTCGCGGGCCATGACCAGGGTCCCGGCCACCGGGCCGGAGCCGTTGCTGGTCAGGATGGGCCGGGCCGAGACCAGACGGGGGCCCAGGGGGCCGAGCATCACGCCGGAGAGGGGGTCGGACGGGCCGTTCCGGCGCAGCAGCTCGGGCCGGGTCGCCGGGCCGCTCTCCGGAAAGTCCGGGTCCTGCCGGGGCTTGCCCCGCACCAGGTCCCAGCTCCGGCACCAGAGGGTGCGGCCGTCCGCGCCGTAGATGGCGATGACGTTGATGCGGCTGGTGAGGAAGGTGGCCGGGCCGAGGTTGGCCTCCACGTACTGGGGCATGGCCCCCCGGGCGAAGAGCCAGGTGTCGTCCCAGGACGCCCAGTCTCCGCAGAAGGTGTCCAGGAAGCCGATTTCGCGCTCCACGGTCTGGACGGCGCGCGCCATGTGCTGGGCGGCCTCGGAACGCTCCAGGGACTCGAATCCCGGGCGCACCAGGGCCTCCTGCGCCAGGATGACCCCTCCGGCGAAGGCGAGGAAGCCGACCAGAAGAATGGCCAGGATCTTGTTGCTGACGGACATCCGGTTTCCCCCTCCCGCCCCGCGCCGGGGCGGGACCTCCCATCTTGCGGACAGGCTACCAGAAACGCCGTCCGGAATAAACAGGGAGGTTTCTTTCAGTTCGGCCGTGGGGCGGCTTTGACGCGGGGGGGCAAATGCGGTAGCGCAGGAAGGACGGTCCATCCTGTTTCGACCGCCCCAAGCCATTCCGGAGGAAGTCATGTCGACGAGCGCTGCTTGCGGGGCCTGCCGCACCGGCCATCTGAAATTCTGGCATTTCTGGACCGCCGTGGTCATGGTGGCCTACGGCGTGGGCGTTCTGTTCCTCCCCGCGGGGTATCCCGCCTGCCTGCCCGGGCTGGAGGGGCGGACCCTGCTCGTCCCGCTTTTCGACGTGGCCTTCGCCGCCGTCAACATCCTGCTGGCCTGGGGCGTGGCCGTGGGCATGCGCCGGGCCCTGGCCGCCCGCCAGGGCGAGGCCGCCGTCCAGATGGAGAAGATCCGCAACGGCCTGGTCGCCGGGTTCGGCTTCGCCGCGGCCTTCCGGGTCGTGGCCCTGTTCGCCTGGCTCAGCCAGCTGTAGACCGTCCTTCCCGCCGCATCCCGGCCCGGACGGGTCCCCCGGCGCGCGCCGGGGACCCGTCCGGCCGACGCTCACCCCCTTGCGCCGTCCGGCGACCCGGGGTACGACTTGTCTGTCCTCTTTTTTCGATCCGGCCCGCCCTGCAATGTCCCTGGAGGAGCATGCCATGAACGTCCTGTTGGTCTATCCGTCCTATCCCGACACCTTTTGGAGCTTCAAATACG
>JBFWIY010000085.1:4070-8452 GCA_050255855.1 Desulfovibrionaceae bacterium | reverse complement strand
TGCCGACCTGCTCGGCATGAAGGCCTTCGTCGAGGGCGTGGTCGGGTCCATCAACTAGCCGGGCGAGGCCATGTTCAAATTCACGCGACGCGAACGGCCGCTGCGCGGGGGCGCCCTGGTGACCTTTCCGGGCGCCCTCGCCGTTTCCCTGGCGGTCTGCGCCGCGCTGCTCGCCTGGCAGGACAAGTCCGTGGTGGAGGGGGCCCGGGTGCTCTGGCTGGGCAGCTTCGGCGAGGCCTGGGCCCTGGAGGAGGCGCTGCTCAAGGCGGTGCCCATCTTCCTGTGCTCGCTCGGCGTGGCCGTCACCTTCCGCATGCAGGTCTGGAACATCGGGGCCGAGGGCCAGTTCGCCCTGGGGGCCGTGGGGGCCACGGCCGTGGCCCTGGGGCTGCCCGGGCTGCCCGCCTGGGCCATGCTGCCCCTCATGGCCCTGGCCGCCATGCTGGCGGGCTGCCTGTGGGGGCTCATCCCGGCGGTGCTCCGGGTGCGGCTCAAGGTCAACGAGATCATCACCACCCTGATGCTCAACTACATCGGCATCCTGCTCCTGGACATGGCGGTCATGAACGTGTGGAAGGACCCGTCGGGCTTTCCCATGACCCCGGAGTTCCCGGCCGCGGCCAAGGTGGGGGTCATCTTCGGCCGGGTGCACTGGGGCCTGGCCCTGTGCATCGTGGTGGGCGGGGCGCTCTGGGCGCTGATGCGCTACACGCGGCTGGGCTACGAGCTGCGGGCCAGCAGCGAGGGGGCGCGCGTCGCCCGCTACGCCCGGCTGCCCTACGGGTTCCTGGTGCTCTTCGTCATGGGCCTGTCCGGGGCCCTGGCCGGGGCGGCGGGCTGGCTGGAGGCCTCGGCCGTGCTCGGCCGGCTCCAGCCCAGCATCATCGCGGGCTACGGCTACACCGCCATCGTGGTGGCCTGGCTGGCCCGGCTCAAGCCCCAGAACATCGCCGTGGTCTCCTTTCTGCTGGCCGCCCTGCGCGTGGGCGCGGAGAACCTCCAGCTCGAACTCCAGGTGCCCGCCTCCTTCGGGGTCATCATGGAGGGGCTGATCCTGCTCTGCGTGCTGGCCGGGCAGTTCTTCCAGACCTGGCGCATCGAGCGCCGGGCCACGGCCGCGGACCAGGCCGGGCGCGGCGGGGAGGGCGCGGCATGAGCTACGAACTCATCGTGGCCCTGCTGGCCGCGGCGGTGCAGTCCGGCACGCCCATCCTCATGGCCACCCTGGGCGAGATCGTCACGGAAAAGGGCGGGGTGCTGAACCTGGGCGTGGAGGGCATGATGGCCGTGTCCGCCCTGGCGGCCTTCGTCACCGCCTATGTCACGGGCTCGCTGACCACCGCCCTGCTGGCCGGGGGCACGGCGGCCATGCTCCTGGCCGGGGCCCACGCCGTGGTCTGCGTCACCTGCCTGGGCAACCAGGTGGTCTCGGGCCTGGCCATCACCATCCTGGGCCTGGGCCTGACCGAGTTCCTGGGCACGCCCTTCATCGGCCTGGCCGCCCCGGGCTTCGACAAGCTGGCCATCCCGCTGCTGGGCGACATCCCCTTTGTCGGCCCCATCCTGTTCCAGCAGAATTTCCTGGTCTACCTCTCCTACCTGCTGCCCGTGGCGGTCTGGGTGCTGCTGCGGCGCACGCGCCTGGGCATGGCCATCACGGCCACGGGCGAGATGCCCGCCGCGGCCGCGGCCGCCGGGCTGAACCCGGTGCTGCTGCGCTACCTGGCCACCCTGGGCGGCGGGTTCCTGGTGGGCCTGGCCGGGGCGTACATGTCCCTGGCCTACACCCATCTGTGGACCAACAACCTCTCGGGCGGGCGCGGGTGGATCGCCGTGGCCCTGGTCATCTTCGCCTTCTGGCGGCCGGGCCGGGCCGTGGTCGGGGCCTGGCTCTTCGGCGGGGTCATGGCCTTCCAGCTCCGGCTCCAGGCCACGGGCACGGCCCTGCCGCCGCAGCTGCTGCTCATGCTGCCCTACGCCCTCACGGTCATCGTGCTGGTCTTTTCGGCCTGGCGCGGCCGGGGCGTGGCCGCCCCCGCGGCCCTGGGCGTGAACATCGAGCCGGAGGGCTAGGGCATGGCCGCGCACGACATCCGTTCCCCGCATCCCGCGGCCCCGGCGCATAACGGCCCGAATCACGACGCCCTGAATCACGACGGTCTGGACCTGCTGGCCCAGCTGGACCGGGACAAGCGCGTCCCGGCCAACCTCAACGCCCCGCCCCTGGTGAGTCTGCGCGGCATCACCAAGCGCTTCGGCAGCGTCGTGGCCAACGAGGACATCACCCTGGACATCCAGCCCGGCCGGGTGAAGGCCCTGCTGGGCGAGAACGGGGCGGGCAAGTCCACGCTCATGAGCATCCTGGCCGGGCGGTTTGCGCCCGACGAGGGCCAGATCTTCGTGGACTCCGAGCCCACGGTGTTCCGCTCCGCGGCCGACGCCATCGAGCTGGGCATCGGCATGGTCTACCAGCACTTCATGCTGGTGGAGACCATGACCGTGGCCGAGAACGTGCTCCTCGGCCAGGAGCCGGACTTCTTCCTGAACCCGAAGAAATTGCAGGCCGAAGTGGGCGAGCTGGCCGAGCGCTACGGCCTGGAGGTGGACCCCGCGGCCGTGGTGGGCGCGCTGAGCATGGGCGAGCGCCAGCGCGTGGAGATTTTGAAGCTGCTGTATCGGGATAGCCGGGTGCTCATCTTCGACGAGCCCACGGCCGTGCTCACCCCGGAGGAGACCTTCCATCTTTTCGAGGCCCTGTGGAAGATGACCGACCAGGGCAAGGCCGTGGTGTTCATTTCGCACAAGCTGGAGGAGGTCATCGCCGTGGCCGACGAGATCGCCATCCTGCGCCACGGGCGCATCGAGGGCGAGTTCGACCAGAGCGAGGTCACCAGCAAGGCGGACCTGGCCCGGCGCATGGTGGGCCGGGACGTGGTCATGGACGTGACGCGCGAGGCCATGGAGCCGGGCGAGGCCGTGCTGGAGATCAAGAATCTTACGGGCATCGGGCTCACGGACGTGAACCTGGAGGTGCGCCGGGGCGAGATCGTGGCCGTGGTGGGCGTGGCGGGCAACGGGCAGAAGGCGTTGGTGGAGGCGGTGTGCGGCCTGCGCCGTCCGCCGGTGCGCACCATCTACATCCTGCGGCGGCGCTGGCGGGAGTACTACGCCAAGCCGAGCTGGCGCAACTCGCTCTCCTACATCCCGGAGGACCGGGCGGGCCTGGCCACCCTCAAGAACCTGGACATGGTGGACAATCTGCTGCTCACCACGCGCCAGGGCTTCACGCGCGGGCCCATTCTGGAGCTGAAGCGGGCGGGGGAGACGGCCCTGGAGCTGGTGCAGGAGTACGACATCCGCCCCGGCAAGCTGGACGCCCAGCCCTGGCAGCTCTCGGGCGGAAATTTACAGAAGTCGGTGCTGGCGCGCGAGCTCTATCGGGAGCCCAAGTTGATCGTGGCCGAGCAGCCCACCCAGGGCCTGGACGTGAACGCGGCCGAGGAGGTCTGGAAACGTCTGCTGGCGGCGCGCGAGGGCGCGGGCATCCTGCTGGTGACCGGCGACCTCAGCGAGGCCCTGCACCTGGCCGACCGGGTGGCGGTGATCTACCGGGGAAGGATCATGGACACCATCCCGACGACCGACGCCAAGGGCCTGGAGCGCATCGGGCTGCTCATGGCCGGGGTGGCGGGAGAATAGGCTAGCTAAATATTGATCAAGAAGTGATCAACGAAGTCTCCCCTTAGAGTTTGTGGAGGAGGAATACTTTTTCGCTAGTCTGTACTCTCGACGATATTTGTGATTTTTACTGTTTGTTTTGCGTTTTTGTATAGGATATCTACGCATATCTTGATTTCTTCTTGTATTTGTGTCCTTTTCTCTTCTGATTTTGCTAGTGGCAGTTGCCTGAGTCGTGATGTAATAGCCTTTTTTGCTCCTTGCATGGTCTTGGGCTTAGTGAACGCCATGACAATACCTCCAGGTTGATGATTTTATTATTTCGTTTCGAAAATGCTTTTGATCGTCCCGCTGGGAATAGGGTGTCTTTACGGTTTGATCGTGTTTTTATTATAACCGTATCGTCTATCGGAGGCAATAGACCAACATGTTTTTTTGCACATTTTTTGGCATAACCAATTATGCCAACAGTCCTGTATGTCATACAAAAGTAATGATTAAGCGATGGGAAGCTGACGGATCACCTTAAGTGATGGTTTTCATTTTTCATACTTATCAATCGGCCGAATGTCCTCGGCCAACCGATCGAACAGCCCCGCATCCTCGGCGGTCTCCAGGTCGTACTGGGTCTGGAGATTGAGCCAGAAGGCCGGGGTGGTGCCGAAGTAGCGGGCCAGGCGGGCGGCCGTGTCCAGGGTCATGCC
>JBFWIY010000085.1:0-3970 GCA_050255855.1 Desulfovibrionaceae bacterium | reverse complement strand
CCAACCGATCGAACAGCCCCGCATCCTCGGCGGTCTCCAGGTCGTACTGGGTCTGGAGATTGAGCCAGAAGGCCGGGGTGGTGCCGAAGTAGCGGGCCAGGCGGGCGGCCGTGTCCAGGGTCATGCCGCGGCGGCCGTGCACCAGGTCGTGCACCCGCTGGCTGGGGATGCGCAGGGCGATGGCCAGGGCGCGCTGGGACAGACCCAGCGGGACCAGGAATTCTTCCGACAGAATTTCGCCCGGATGCACCGGGGGCATGGTCTTGGTGCTCATGGTTCGCATCCTCTTTGGCCGACCTGCCATTCGTATAAACGTTTGCTCTGTTGATGCCAACCATGCCCCCTCGCCGGGCGCGCGGCGCGCGGCCAACGCAGAAGGGCCGCCCCGGTTTCCCGGGGCGGCCCATTTTATTGGCTTTCCGCAGCTTCGGCCCGAGGGTTATTCCTCGTCCTTGGCCGCCTTCTTGCCGCCGCCCGTGGCGGTGACCAGGCTCTGGATGTGGGCGTAGCGGGCGTCCACCTCGGCCTGGATGTGCGCCACGTCCGCCTCGGTCAGGTGACGGAACCGGCGCTGCATCTTCAGATAGTCCATGACCGGCTTGGGCTTCTTGATCTCCTTGGTGAAGTTGAACCGGCCGTGCTCCACCTCGAACAGCGGGAACACGTTGGTGGCCACCGCCAGCTTGGCCAGCTCGATGCCCTTTTCCACCTTGATGCCCCAGCCCGTCGGACACACGGCGTAGATGTGGATGTACGCCGGGCCCCCGCAGGCCATGGCCTTGCGCACCTTGTTCATCAGGTCCAGGTGGTAGGCCGGGCTGGCCGTGGCCACGTAGGGGATGTTGTGCGCCGCGGCGATGAGCGGCATGTCCTTTTTCTGGGTGTGCTGGCCCACGCTCTTCTTGCCCGCGGGCGAGGTTGTGGTGCTGGCGCCCCAGGGCGTGGCCGACGAGCGCTGCACGCCCGTGTTCATGTAGGCCTCGTTGTCCAGGCAGCAGTACACGAAGCGGTGGCCGCGCTCCATGGCCCCGGAGAGCGACTGGATGCCGATGTCGAAGGTGGAGCCGTCGCCGCCGAAGGCGAAGACGTGCGGCTCGTCCTGGATCTTGCCCTTGCGGTGCAGGACCTTCAGGGCCGACTCGATGCCCCCGGCCACGGCCGAGGTGTTCTCGAAGGCCACGTGGATCCACGGGGTCTTCCAGGCGGTCTGGGGGAAGGAGGAGGTGACGATCTCCATGCAGCCCGTGGCGTTGGCCACGATGATGTTTCGGCCCGCGGCCTTGGTGACCATGCCCATGGCCAGGACCTCCACGCAGCCCTGGCAGGCGCGGTGCCCGGAGGAGACCATGGACTCGGTGGGCAGGTTCTTGGCCGTGACCTTCTCGAATCCGGTGATTTCGTTAAGCATTGCTGTCCAACCCCCAGAGCGTGTAGGTTTTCGCGAGCTTGCGCGCCTTGGCCAGGTAGTACATCTCCTTGAAGTCGCTCACGGGGACGTCGCGGCCGCCGATGCCGGCCACCACGTTGACGATCTCCGGGGCGTCCTTCCGGCCGTAGAGCGCGGCCTTGAGCTCCTGGGCCACCGGGGCGCTCGGGCAGCCCGGGCTGATGGCGCGGTCGATGACGATGAGGCGCTTGACCCCGCGCACGGCCCGCAGGAACTCGTCCGTGGGGAAGGGCCGCCAGAGGCGGATGCGCGCCTGGCCCACGGATTCGCCCTCGGCGCAGAGCTGGTCCACGGCGGTGTAGACCGACTCGCCCAGCGAGCCCATGGTCACGAACATGGTCTTGGGGTTCTTGGCGCCGTTGGTCTCCACCATCTTGTACTTGCGGCGGAAGCGCTTGCCCAGCTCGTCCAGGACTTCCTTGATGACCGGCTTGGAGTCGAGCAGGGCCTGCTCGTACTGCTTCTTGGCCTCCAGGTAGACCTCGGGCACGCCCACCGGGCCCCAGGTGGCGGGCTTGGCCGGGTCGAGCCGCAGGGCGGGCGTGTATTCGGGCAGGAAGGCGTCCACCATCTCCTGGTCCGGGAATTCGATGGGCTCGATCATGTGGGTGAGCATGAAGCCGTCCATGTTGATGATGGTCGGCAGGAGCACCCGATGGTCTTCGGCGATCTTGAAGGCCGCGAAGGTCAGCTCCATGGCCTCCTGGCCGTCCTCGGCGAAGAGCTGGATCCAGCCGATGTCGCGGGCGGCCATGATGTCGGAGTGGTCGTTCCAGATGGAGATGGGGCCGGAGAGGGAGCGGTTGGCCACGGTCATGACGACGGGCAGGCGCATGGCCGGGGCGATGAACAGGATCTCGTACATCAGGGCCAGGCCCTGGGACGAGGTGGCGGTGTAGGTCCGCGCGCCCGCGGCGCAGGCGCCGATGGCCGCGCTCATGGCCGAGTGCTCGCTCTCCACCGGGATGAACTCGGCGTCGAGGCTCCCGTTGGCCACGTAGGTGGAGAGCTCCTCCACGATGTGGGTCTGGGGGGTGATGGGGTAGGCCGAGATGACCTCGGCGCGGGCCAGGCGCACGGCCTCGGCCACGGCCAGGGAGACTTCGATTCCGGTGCGTTTGAGCATCTACTTCTCCTCCATGACCATGGTGATGGCCTGCTTGGGGCACTCGTTGGAGCAGATGCCGCAGCCCTTGCAGTAGTCGAAATTCGGGCGGAAGAAGCCGTCCGACTGCTCGGTGATGCAGAACTCCGGGCAGTAGATGGCGCAGATGCCGCACTTGATGCACTTTTCCTCATCCAGGGTGGGGATGAGGGTCCGCCAGTCGCCGGTCTTGAGCTGGGCGGCGTTGCCGGGCTCCAGGATGGCGCAGCCCAGCGCCAGCTCCTGCCAGGCGCAGATGGATTTCTTCGACATGAAAGCCTCCTCGGCGATGTCTCGGCGATGCCGGTCTGAAATGTGGGAGCGTGCTGGGACCATAGCAAAGTCGCCCCCGACTGACAAAGTTTTTTGGCGAACGGTTCATGCGGCCCATGAGCGGCGCGGGGCCGCGGTGCGGGGGGCGGGGGCGGCGGCGCGCCCGGGCCGCGGGCTTCCGGCGGGCCCTAGAACAGGCCGTCCGCGTGGTGGAGCATGTCCTCCACCTCGCTCTCGCTCAGCCCGCCCACCACGGCCAGGCGCTCCATCTCCATGCCCGGGTCGAAGAGCGGGTAGTCCGAGCCGAAGAGCATGCGCTCGCGCGGGTGGCGGCGCAGAATCTCCCGCGCCAGGCCCGGGTCCATGAAGGCCAGCGAGCTGGAGGTGTCCAGCCAGACCTCGCGCCCCACCAGCACGCGCAGGGCGTGGTGCCAGTGCAGGTAGCCCCCCATGTGGGCGGCGATGATCCGGGCGTGGGGGAAGTTGTCCAGGAGCTTGGCCACCTTGTAGGGGCAGGACGGGTTCTTCTCCGGGGGCAGGCGGTCGCCCACGTGGAGCATGAACACGAAGTCCTCCCCGGCCATCTCCATGATCTCGTAAAAGCGCGGGTCGTCCAGGAAGAAGCCCTGGAAGTCCGGGTGGAACTTCAGGCCCTTGACCCCGGCGGCGCGCAGGCGGTTCAGCTCGCCCTCGCGGTCGGCGTAGCCGGGGTGCAGGGTGCCGAAGGCCATGATCTGGGGGTGGCGGCGGTTGAGGTCCAGGGACCAGTTGTTGGCCGGGATGACCTGGTCGGGCGTGGTGGCGGCGGTGTGCACGATGCAGCGCTCCAGCCCAGCGGCGGTGAGCCGGGCCAGCAGGTCGTCCACGGTGCCGAGCCCCACGGGCGGGATCTCGTAGTGGTTGTGCAGTTGTTTGAGGACCTTGTCGGCGATCTTGGGATGAAAGGCGTGGGTATGGGCGTCGGTTCGCATAGCCGCACGACCATAATCCCTTTGACGGGCATGGCAAGGTCTTGATCTGCGGGCGTGTGCTTACTTTTTGGGGGGGAGGGCGGAGGGAAGGGCAGGGGAGGCGGGGGAGAGGAGGGGGAAGGGATAGGGGGACGG
>JBFWIY010000084.1:0-8469 GCA_050255855.1 Desulfovibrionaceae bacterium | reverse complement strand
GCCGATCTCGCCGATGAGCTTCAGGATGTAGTCCTTGCCGCCCACAAAGGTCCCGGGCGCGCCGGAGATCTCCACGCGGATGGTCGGGGGGACCTTGAACCAGGTCTCGCCCAGGGCCATGGCCGCGCCGATGTCCGTGGAGCCCATGCCCGTGGCGAAGGCGCCCAGGCCGCCGTAGGTACAGGTGTGGGAGTCCGCGCCCACCACCACGTCGCCCGGGCCCACCAGGCCCTTTTCCGGCAGCAGGGCGTGCTCCACGCCCACCTCGCCGCACTCGTAGTAGTGGGTGACGCCCTTTTCGTGGGCGAAGTCCCGCACCACCTTGACCTGCTCGGCGGAGTCGATGTCGCGGTTGGGGGTGAAGTGGTCGCAGACCAGGGCCACCTTGTCCTTGTCAAAGACCTGCTTGGCCCCCATGGCCCGGAAGGCCTTGATGGCCAGGGGGGCGGTGATGTCGTTGGCCAGCACCAGGTCCACCCGGCACTGGACGATCTGGCCCGGCCCGGTGACGGCCTCGTCGGTGTGGGCCTGGAGGATCTTCTCGGCTACAGTGTGGGGCATTCCCGCTTCTCCTCTCGCATTTTCTCCAAACGATTCAAAGCATTCACCAGCGCCATGGCGCTGGACTTCACCACGTCGGGATCGTTGGCCCGGCCCACGGCGCGCAGGCCGTCGGCCTCGATGCGCACGGACACCCCGGCCAGGGCGTCGGTGCCCGAGGTCACGGCGTTCACCTGGTACTTCTCCAGGGTGGGATCCACGCCCACCAGCTCGCAGATGGCCGTGAACACCGCGTCGATGGGGCCCTTGCCCAGCTTGGTGATCTGGCGCACGCCGGTGACGTTCTTGCCGTCCAGGAACTCCATGACCACGGCGGCGTGGGGCGGCACGGTGCCGGTGCCGCAGTACACGCCCATGTCCTTGATGCGGTACTTGTCGCGCTTGCGCAGGACCTTTTCCAGGACCAGGGCCTCCACGTCCTCGTCGAAGATCTGCTCCTTCTTGTCGGCCAGGCCCTTGATGGCCTCGAAGACCACGTTCAACTGCTCCTCGTCCAGGTGGTAGCCCAGCTCCTCCACCTTGGTCTTGACGGCGTGGCGGCCGGAGTGCTTGCCGATGACCATCACCGTGCCGGTGCGGCCGATGGACTCCGGGGTCATGATCTCGTAGGTCAGCCGGTTCTTGAGCATGCCGTCCTGGTGTACGCCGGACTCGTGGGCAAAGGCGTTGGCCCCCACGATGGGCTTGTTGGGCGGGATGGGCTGGCCGATGATCTGGGAGAGGTGGCGGCAGGACGGGTAGATCTGGGTGGTGTCCACCCCGGTCTCCACGTTGTAGATCTCGTGCCGGGTGTTCAGCGCCATGACCACCTCTTCGATGGCGGCGTTGCCCGCGCGCTCGCCGATGCCCGAGACCGTGCCCTCCACCTGCCGGGCCCCGGCGCGCACGGCGGCCAGGGTGTTGGCCACGGCCAGGCCCAGGTCGTTGTGGCAGTGCACGCTGAAGATGGCCTTTTCGCTGCCGGGCACGTTCTTGATGAGGTAGGCGATCAGCTCGGCGTACTCGAAGGGGTGGGTGTAGCCCACGGTGTCCGGGATGTTGACGGTGGTGGCCCCGGCGGCGATGGCGATGCCGCAGATCTTGACCAGGAAGTCCCAGTCCGAGCGCGAGGCGTCCTCGGCGGAGAACTCCACGTTGGCGGTGTACCGGGCGGCGTGGCGCACGGCGGCCTCGGCCATGGCCAGCACCTGCTCCGGGGTCTTGCCGAGCTTGTGTTTCATGTGGATGTCGCTGGTGGCCAGGAAGGTGTGGATGCGCGGGTTGCGCGCGTCCTTGATGGCCTCCCAGCAGCGATCGATGTCCGAGGTCATGGCCCGGCACAGCCCGGCCACCTGCACGTCGCCCACGCTCTCGGCGATGGTCTTGACGGCGTGGAAGTCGCCGGGGCTGGCGGCCGGGAACCCGGCCTCGATGATGTCCACGCCCAGGGTCTCCAGCTGCCGGGCCATGGAGATCTTCTCTTCCAGGTTCATGGTGGCGCCCGGGGACTGCTCCCCGTCACGCAGGGTGGTGTCGAAGATGAATACGCGGTCGGACATGTCCGCCTCCCAGGATTTGAGGTTGTAGCCTCTCGCGCCACGGCGCGCAACAGCGCCGGGGCGACGGGAAAGTCGCCTGAACGATACGTCGGCCGAGACGGCCGGAAAGGGGGCAAGGGTAGGTTACGAGAGTATGAGGGACTCTCGTAGCAGGAGGGCCTGCTGCGGGGCGGCCGAGACGGCCGGGAGAATGGCCCGGAGGGCCGAGCGGCGTTTGCCGGTCATGATGGGGCAGATATACGACCCGGCCCGGGGGCTGTCAATCCCTCGGGCCGGGCGAAAAAAGGCGGCGGAACGGCTAGATCTTGCGCGCGGCGATGACGCTCTGCCCGGCCAGGACCTTCTCGCCCACCGTGACCTGGGCCTCGAAGCCGTCGGGCAGGAAGAGCTCCACGTACCCGGCGGCGAAGCCCAGCCGGTCGCTGCGCTTGAGCTTGTCGCCCTTTTCCGCCACGCACTCCAGCCAGCGCAGCAGCGGCGCGGCCGAGGCGCGCAGGACAAAGCGCTGGTTGGCCTTGCCCACGACCTCCGCCTCAAAGGCGGGCATGGGGAAGAGGCTGCCCGAGACCGGGTCCATGGAGGTGGGCTGGAGGCGCTCCAGCTTGCCCGAGACCGGGAAGCGCAGCACCTTGGCGTCCAGCACGCCGATGTCCACGCGCACCATCTGGCGCGTCTCGCGCGAAAAGGGGTCCGGCGCGGCCTGGACCGCGGTGATCTTGCCGTCCGCCGGGGCGACGCAGAGTTCGGCGTCGTCGGGCTGGATCCGGGCCGGATCGCGGAAGATGTGGCCGAGCACCGCGGCCGCCAGAAGGCAGACCACGGTGAGGGCGGCGGAGCCCAGCAGGGCGAAGGCCAGGGCGGCCAGGGCGGTCAGGGCCAGGAAGGGCCAGCCCTGCGGACGGACGGGGAAGTGGTTCATGGCGGGACGCTCCCTGTTTTATGGAAGCGATACCCTGCCCTGGCGGCGGCGGTCAACAGGATGCGGCGTGGAATGCGGCCTCGCCCCGGGCCGGAGCGGTCCGGGGCGAGGGGCTGGGCAAAAGGCAGGATGAGGGACGGGGAGGCCCGGCTCAGGGCGCGGTGGACCCGCCCCAGCGGCCGTCCACGCCCATGAGGGTCCGGTCCATGGGCGACATGGCCGAGGGGTTCTCCGGGGCGTCCAGGGCCGTGGCTCCGGGCTGGGCCCCGCCCAGCTGGCGCAGGGTGGGCTGGCCGGGCCAGCCCGCCTGGGCCATGGCCTCCCGGATGGCCGCCTCCAGGGCGTCGGCCGCGGCGGCGTCCGGCGGCCCGGCGGCCAGCCGGGCGCGGACCGCGCCGTACACCCCGCCGATGGACGAGGGCACCCGCTCCCAGGCCGCCACCGCGGCGTCCGCCTGGCCCAGCCGGGCCCGGGCCATGCCGAGCCAGACCAGGGCCCAGGGATAGGCCGAGACCGGGTCCACGCCCAGGGCCTCGGCCCGGGTCAGCAGTCCGGCATAGAGGTCCGCGGCCCGGGCCGGATCGCCCGCCCCGTACCAGGCGCGGGCCGCGCCCATGACGTACTCGGCCGAGGGGTTGTCGCCGCCGGTCAGGGCGTCGCCGCAGGCCGCGGCCCGCTCCCAGTAGGGCCGGGCCTCCTCGGTCCGGCCGTGGCGGTCCTTGTCCAGGGCGCGGTCCAGGCTGTTGAAGAGCCCGGCCACGGGCCGCGCAGCCGGGGCCGCGGCCGCCCAGCCCAGCACGAGCACGAGCCCCAGGGCGCAGGCCGCAACGCTTCGCAATCCTGTCGAAAACCCGATACGGGACATACGCGCTTCCTCCTTGCGCCGGCTCGCCTCGGCCCGGGGCCGGGGGCCGGACGCGGTCAGCTCTCGCCGCCGGTGAACACCGGGAAGGGCACGGGGCAGGCGGCCTTGGCCGCGCCCAGCCAGGCGATGGCCCGGCCCAGGTGGCGCATGTTGCGCAGGCCCTCGGCGTCCCCGGCCACCTGGCCGGGCTCCAGGCCATAGCCCATGTTCCAGTAGGTGGAGCCGGGCACGAGCATCTGGGAGATGAAGAAAAGGTGATTGATGGAGTTGAAGACGTGGGTGGCCCCGCCCCGGCGCACGGCCACCACGGCCGCGCCGATCTTGCCCGCCAGGGCGCAGCCGTTGGCCATGGCCACGAACCCGGCGCGCTCCATGAAGGACTTCATGTCCCCGGACACGTCGGCGAAATAGGTGGGCGAGCCCAGGACCAGGGCGTCCGCGGCCAGGACCTTGTCGAAGATGCCGTTGAAGGCGTCCTTGTCGCCGAAGACGCAGTGGTTGTCCTTGCGTTCCCAGCACTTGCCGCAGGCGCGGCAGCCCTGCATGGGCTTGCCGCCGAGCTGGACGAGCTCCGTGGTCCACCCGGCCTCGGCCAGGGGCGCGAGGACCGCCTCCAGCAGGATTTTGGTGTTGCCGTCCTTGCGGGGACTGCCGTTGATGGCGACGACGTGCATGCCATGCCTCCCATGGGTTGCCGGGCCCGGCCCATCCGGGCCCGCGGGGACGGCGGCTTGACGTTCGCGCCGCCGACTTTTAGAAGGTATCCATCTCCTACATCCGCCGCAAGTACGGTATTTTTTGTCAGGTACTATCCTTTGGTATAGCAAGGAGCGCCCATGCCCGAGTCCTGCGCCGTCAAACGCCTGGAAGGCAAGACCTATCGCTGTTTCTTCGAGCTGGCCATCGCCGTCATGGGCGGCAAGTGGAAGCCGGTGATCCTCTACCACCTCGGCCGGGCCGGGGTGCTGCGCTATGGCGAGCTGCGGCGCGCCCTGCCCGAGGTGACGGACCGCATGCTCACCCGGCAGCTGCGCGAGCTGGAGGCCGACGGGCTGGTGCACCGCGAGGTCTACCGCCAGGTGCCGCCCCGGGTGGAGTACACCCTCACGGCGCAGGGCCGGGGCCTGATGCCCATCCTGGAGGCCATGCGCGACTGGGGCGCGGGCTACGAGGCGTCGCGCGGCGGGGCCGAGGTGGTGGGCCAAGGCGCGCCCGAGCCCTGTCCCTCGACCGCCAGCGCCGGAGCCGCGGCCACCGGCACGGCGGACTGAGGCGCGGCGGGCCGAGGCGCGATGGGCGGAGGCTCGGCGGACCGAGGCGCGATGGACCGAGGCGCGGCCGCGCCGTTCCCGCGCCTGTCGGCATCGTCCGGCCCGGCACGGCGGACGGACAGGCGGGGCAAACGCCCCGCCGCCGATCATCGCCCATCCCGCGGCTCGCCCGGCCCGGCGCGCCGATCCCCGGCCGATCCCGAACCGCCCCCGCCGCCGTCACCGCCAGTCTCCCTACAATATCCCCACGCCTTGCTCCGCGCCGCGGCCCGGCTCCGCCCCCTCTGCGCCCGCCGCTGCCTCCACGTTCCCTCCCTGCGCCGCCGCCCGTCCCACCTCCCCGGCCTCCGGAACCCCGGCCTCATCGCGTCATCCGCGCCTTCCCGGCCTTCCCCGTCCCCTCAGTCCCCCCTTTGTCCCGATTCCTCCTCTCCCCGGCCCCCGTCGCGCGCCCCAAAAGCCCGCAGCCTCTCCGAGTCCCTGCCCCCATCGCGCCTGCCAACCCCCGCAATCTTTCCAAGTCCCCGTCCCCGCCGCTGATCCAGCTTCCCCAACATCCGCCGCCGTCGCCCCATCCCCCGCGACCCGTTCCGCCTCCCCGCGTCCGGCCGCCCTTTCCGGTTCCCCCTGCGCCCGCCGCCGGTTCCGCCCCACCCGGCTCCGCTCCCCCAATCCGTCATTCAGCCCTTCTTCCCGCCCCCGCCCCGCAAGCCCCTCCGCACCGCCGATCCTCCCCCGCCTCACGCCCCTTCTCCGCCGTCCACGCACCCTCATCACCCTCACCTCCCCCCCACGCCGCCCCAATCCTTTCCACCCCCCTTTCCCCCGCCATCCCCACCACCCCCCACCATCCCTACCTTCCACGCCGCCCATTCCCCACACGCCGCCCCCCCTTCCTCGCCTTCTTGCTCCCCGCCCACCAACTCACCCACCGACCAACCTCCCGACACACCAGCTCACCCACACACAAGCTAAAAATAATCCAACGATTCCATGCAACTTCAAGTTTTTCCTTCCCCGTTCGCAAATTTTGTTGACAATGAATTTCAATATCAATAGTGTCCGTTCCGTCAGCCACGGAACCGCAATCCAAGGAGACCCGCATGTGCGCCGCCCTCATCGGAGGCATGTACCGACTCCGGCAGGAGTACACCCAGGCCGCCAGGCGTTCCGGCGTGAAGCTGAAGATTTTCAACCAGCCCGAGAAGAACCTCAAAGGCCAGCTCGGCAACGTGGACATGCTCATCGTCTTCACCAACAAGTGCTCCCACCGCATCCTGGCCGAGGCCCTGATCCGGGCCCGCGCCGCCGAGATCCCCGTGGTGCGCAGCCATTCCTGCGGCGTGAGCAGCCTGGTGCGCTGCCTCGAAACCCCGACCGACGCCCCGACCGACGCCGCCACCGGCGCCGCCTGACCCCCTCCCCGCAACCCAAGGAGCCCATCATGCCCGAACTCAGAGCCATCGGCCTGTACAACCGCCTCGCCATGACCGCCGCCAACCAGGGCCGCACCGCCGACGCCCTCGAAGACCTGGCCATGGCCCTGCGCCTGGCGCGCGAGACCAAACGCCCCCTGCTGGAGGCCGTATCCAAGAACAACATGGGCCTGGTCTACCAGATGTCCGGACGCCTCCTGCAGGCCGCCACCTGCTTCCGCCTGGCCCTGGACATGGCCCGCGAGGCCAAGGGCGACGCCCACCCCCTGAGCCGCATCATCCGCACCAACCTGGAACGGCTGCCCTCCACCGTCCCCTTCGCCCGCCGGGCGGCCTGACCTCGCCCGCATCGGAGAGCCCCTCATGCTCCATCACGACCTCCTCCCCACCGGCCTGCCCGGCGCCGAACACGCCGTGCTCACCACCGCCCTGCACGAGTTCGCGGAATCCCTGGGCAACGCCGTGGACGCCAAGGATCCCCACACCCGGCAACACTCCGACGAAGTGGCCGAGGCGGCCCGGGTGCTGGCCCTGCACCTGGGCCTGCCCCCGGCCCTGGCCGACGTCATCCACCTGGCCGGCCACCTGCACGACGTGGGCAAGATCGGCGTGCCCGACACCGTGCTCTTCAAGACCGGCCCCCTCACCCCGGCCGAACGGGCGCTCATGCGCCGCCACCCGGAGCGCGGGGCGGAGATCGTCCGCCCGGTGCTGGCCCTGGGGCGTTGCGGCGTGCCCGAGTGCATCCTCCACCACCACGAGCGCTGGGACGGCCGGGGCTACCCCCACGGCCTGCGCGGCGCGGCCATTCCCCTGGGCGCGCGGGTCATCGCCCTGGCCGACGCCCTCTCGGCCATGCTCCAGGACCGGCCCTACCGCCGGGCCCTGGACTTCGACCGGGCCCGGGCCGAGATCGTGGCCCAGCGCGGCGCGCAGTTCGACCCCGCGGTGGTGGACGCCTTCCGCCTGGCCGAGGACGAGCTGCGGCGGATGTTCCGCCCGGCCGGACGCGCCCTGCCCGCCCCGGACCACGCCCTGAATCGGTCGCCGAGCCGGACCCCGAACCAGCCCGTGGCCTCGACCATGGGCCCGGGGCCCGCCTGGCCGGAGGCCGCATGGAAACCGTGATCCTGGGGCTGGTCCTGGCCCTGCCCCCGCTGCTCCTGGCCTATGGCCGGGACGGGCGGCGGGGCCGGGCCGCCCTGAACCCCGAATGTCTCGGTCTGGGCCTGGCCGTCCTGGCCCAGGCCGCCCTGCTGGCCCTGGGCCACGCCGTCATGGACCACGCCGTCATGAGCCACGCCATTATGGACGCCCACGCCCTCCAGGTCCTGGCGAACTGACCCGCCACCCTGCAACCCCGACCCGAGGATTCGTCATGCAGACCGCCATCGTCATCGTCATCGTCGCCCTGGCCCTTCTGGCCGTGGGGCTGCGCGTCATCCGGGCCCTGCGCGGCCGCGGAGGCTGCGGCTGCGGCTCCCAATGCGCCTGTGCCGGCAGCTGTCCCTCCGCCGGATCCGCCCCGGACGGCCGCCGCCCGGACCGCGCGCCCCACGCCCCGAACGGCCAATGCGCCGGTTGCCGCGGTCCGGACGCGGAGCTTCGCCGCTTCCGCCCCTAGCGTCTTTTTTTGCCCAATATATTGAGAATGAAATTCAACATCAGATTCAGGGAGGAGCCATGCAGCACGAAACCAACCTCAGAAACCTGGCCGTGGACCAGGCCGCGGTCATCACCCGCATCACCGCGCCCGGCGAGCTGGGCAAACGCATCCGGGACCTGGGCCTGACCCCGGCCACCCGCATCCAGGTGGTGGGCCACGCCCCCCTGCGCGACCCCGTGGCCCTGCGCGTGCAGGGGGCCGTCATCACCCTGC
>JBFWIY010000083.1:0-8472 GCA_050255855.1 Desulfovibrionaceae bacterium | reverse complement strand
CCACCCTGGAGCAGAGCTACTCCAAGGCCGCCTGCTTCAAGGAATGCATCGGGGCCGTGCGGGATTGGGTCGGCCTGGACGAGGGGCGCATCTCGACCTATAACATTTCCAACGTCAAGGCGCTGTGCCGCATGCTGGGCATCGAGGCCGAATTCGCGCTCCAGTCCGAGCTGGGCTCGGAGGGCGCGTCCACGGATATGCTGGTGGACCTGGTGCGCCGCGTGGACGGCGACGCCTACCTGGCGGGCCAGGGCGCGGCACTGCAGTACCAGGAAGACGCGAAGTTCCGGGCCGCGGGCATCGAGCCCGTGTACAGCGACTTCGCGCAGCGTCCGTACGTCCAGGTCGGGGCCGGGGAGTTCCTGCCCGGGCTGTCCGTGCTGGACGCGCTGTTGAATACGGGTCCGGCGGAAACGGCGCGGCTGCTGTCGGCCGACGCGAAAGGATGAGCATGGCGCGGGGAGCGGGCATCGAACTGACGGACGTGCGCGCCGGGGATCTGCCCCGGATGCTGGAGTGGATCAACGATCCGGAACTGGTGCGGCTTTCCGCCCCGTTCAAGCCGGTCTCCCCCGAGGATCACCGGCGCTGGTTCGAGTCCATTCAGGACCGGCGGGACGTGGCCCTGTTCGCCATTCGGGAGGCGCCCGGCGGGCGGCTCATCGGTTCCTGCCAGCTGCGCAACATCGACACCCGGCACCAAAGCGCCGAGCTGACCATCCGCATCGGCGAGCGGGACTGCTGGGGGCGCGGGCTGGGCACCGAGGCGGTTCGGCTCCTGCTCGCCCACGGCTTCGAGGCCCTGGGGCTCAACCGGATCTGCCTGCACGTGTTCGCGGACAACCAGCGGGCCGTGCGGGCCTACGAAAAGGCCGGGTTCGTGAAGGAAGGCCTCATGCGCCAGCACAGCCGCATCGACGGCGAGTTCAAGGACGCCGTGCTCATGGCCGTGCTTCGCGAGGATTTTTCCACAGGGAAGGAGAAATGATGCATCCCCAACGTATTCTCGTGCTCTCCCCCCACCCCGAGGACGGCGAGCTGGGCTGCGGCGCGTCCATCGTCCGCTTTCTGGAGGCCGGGGCCGAGGTCTTCTGGGCCGTGTTCACCATCGCCGAGCAGTCCACCCATCCGCCCTTCAAGCCTGACGAACAAAAACGCGAAATGGAACGGGCCACGGCCATTCTCGGGGTCCGGCCGGAAAACGTCATCCTGAACAACTGGGCCGTGCGCACCTTCAAGGAGCACCGCCAGGAAATCCTGGACGAGATGATCCGCATCCGCAAGGAGGTGCGTCCGGACCTGGTCTTCTGCCACTCCCGCGACGACCTGCACCAGGACCACCAGGCCGTGGCCGAGGAGGCCCTGCGCGCCTTCAAGCAGTCCACCATCCTGGGCTACGAGCTGCCCTGGAACCTGCCCGTGTTCCACGCCGACCACTTCATCCAGGTCAGCCCGGCCCAGGCCGAACGCAAGGCCGAGGCCGTGGCCTGCTACAACTCGCGCAGCTACCGCCCCTATCTTTCCCGGGACAAGGTCCTGGCGCTGATGACCGTGCGCGGCCTCCAGATCGAGACCGACTATGCCGAGTGCTTCGAAGTCATCCGCTCCATCCACCGGCTGCCCGCCGACACCTGAACCTCTTCAGAACACCATGAGCAACGACACCATCATCCTGGGCATACACGACGGACATAACTGTGGCGCGGCCCTGAGCGTGAACGGACGCATCACGGCGGCCATCTGCGAGGAACGCCTCACCGGCGTGAAGAACGAGGTGGGCTTTCCCCAGCGCTCCATCCTGGAGGTGCTGCGCCTGGCGGGAGTGGACGCCAGGGACCTGGACGAAATCGCCTATGCCTCCCTGTTCATGCATGCCCCGTCCTACCTCACCGACCTGGAGCCCTGGTACGTGGTGGGCGCTGTGGACCAGAAGATGGACCAGAAGCGCCGCGATCCGGATACCCTGAAGCTCATCTTCGACCAGCGCCGCCGCGAGCGCATCGAACAGGTGGCCGGGCTGCTGGCCGTTCCCAAAGACAAGGTCCGCTTCGTGGAGCACCACCGGGCCCACGCGGCCACGGCCTACTACACCGCGCCCTTTGCGGATTGGGACAAGCCCCTGCTCTGCCTGACCATCGACGGCTCGGGCGACAACCTGGCGGGCACGGTGAACCTCTGCCTGCGCGGCAAAATCGAACGCATCGCCGAGACCCCGCGCCACGCCTCCCTGGGCAAGATCTACTCCCGCGTCACCATGCTCATGGGCATGAAGCCCTGGGAGCACGAGTACAAGCTCATGGGCCTGGCCCCCTACGCCGACCCGGGGCGCTGCGACAAGGCGGCCGAACCCCTGCGCGCCATCCTGGGCCTGCGCGCCGACGGCCTGGGCTTCGAGCAGAAGACCGACCTGTCCATGAACTACATCTACGAGTACCTGCGCGAGCACTTCGAGCGGGTGCGCTTCGACACCATCGCCGGGGCCGCGCAGATGTTCACCGAGGAGATGCTCACCGGCCTGGTGCGCGGGGCCGTGCTGCACACCGGCGTGCGCCAGGTGGCCCTGTCCGGCGGCGTGATGATGAACGTCAAGGCCAACATGCTCATCGGCGAGCTGCCCGAGGTGGACGCCCTGTACATCATGCCCTCGGGCGGGGACGAGTCCCTGGCCATGGGCGCCTGCCTGGAGCGCTACTACGACCGCACCGGGGACCAGAACTTCTCCCAGAGCGAGTACCAGAACCTCTACCTGGGCGGGGCCTGGGGCGAGGCCGACGAGATCAAGGCCATGGACGGGATGCTGGCCGGACACGACATCGCCGTGACCCGGCCCGAGGACATGGACCTGGAGATCGCCCGGCGCATCGCCGCGGGCGACGTGGTGGCCCGGTCCCGGGGCCGCATGGAATGGGGGGCCCGGGCCCTGGGCAATCGGTCCATATTGGCCAGCGCCAACGACTACCGGGTGGTGGAGAAGATCAACACCATGATCAAGCAGCGGGACTTCTGGATGCCCTTCGCCCCGTCCATCCGGGCCGAGAGCGCGGACCGCTACTTCGACAACCCCAAGAACATCAAGGCCTGGTTCATGAACTACGGGTTCCGGTCCCGGCCCGAGACCTACGAGCACCTCACCGCGGGCAGCCATCCGCGCGACAAGACCATCCGGCCCCAGGTGGTCACGGCCGAGGCCAACCCGGGCTACCACCGGCTCATCACCGCCTTCGAGGACATGACCGGCCGCGGCGTGGTGCTGAACACCTCCTTCAACCTGCACGGCTACCCGGTGGTCTACACCCCGGCCCAGGCCATCGACGTGTTCCTGCGCTCCGGGCTGGACCACCTGGCCCTGGAGGGCCACCTGCTCTCCAAGAAGAAGTAGATGCGCACGGTCCTGTTCGTGGAGTCCGGCGGGTCCGGAGGCGGCTCCTTCCAGAGCCTGTACCTCATCCTCAAGACCCTGGACCGCGAACGGTTCCGGCCCATGGTGGCCTTCCTCTCCCGCACCCGCTACGTGGAGGAGGTGCGCGCCCTGGGCGTTCCCGTGCGCGTGCTCACGGACTGGGCCTTCTCCACCCACGTGCCCTGGTGGCTGCGCAAGCGGTTCGAGCACACGGTGTACCGCTCCCACCGCCGCTTTCCCGGCGCATTGGCCGACTGGGCCGTGCGCCTGGCCCACTTCTCCCTGCTGCACGGCCTGCGCCGCCTGGTGCGCGAGGAAGGCGTGGACCTGCTCTATTCCAACAACCAGCTCAACCGAAACCTGTTCATGGTCTATCTGGCCCGGGACACGGGCCTGCCCCTGGTCTGTCACTGGCGCTCCATGAGCAGCGACGGGTTCCATCCGCGCAAGCGCGCCATGATCAACGCCGGCATGGCCATGGGCATCGCCATCTCCACGGTGGTGCGCGACCATTGGATCGGCCAGGGCGTCGACCCGCACCACCTGGAGCTGATCCACAACGGTCTGCCGCCCATGGGCACGGTGGCCCCCCTGGACCTGAAGGCCGAGTTCGGTGTGCCCGAAGGGCGCCAGACCGTGGTGCTGGTGGGGCGGGTGGAATGGGAGAAAAACCACCCCCTCATGTTCCAGGGGTTCAAGCTGTTGCTGGACCGGCTGCCCGAGACCACGCTGCTGGTGGTGGGCGACGGCACCAAGCTGGAGGAGATGCGGGCGCTGGCCCGGGACATGGGCCTGGCGGACAAGGTGGTCTTCACGGGGTACGAGGCCCGGGCCCAGGCCATCATCGCCGGAGCCGACCTGCTGGCCCAGCCTTCGCTGACCGACCCCTTCAGCCGCACGGTCCTGGAGGCCATGGCCCTGGGGGTGCCTGTCGTGGCCACGGACGTGGGAGGGGTGCGCGAGGCGGTGGAGCACGAGGTGAACGGCCTGCTGACGCCCGTGGGCGATGCCCCGGCCCTGGCCGAGGCCATGGCCCGCCTGCTCGGCGACCCGGGCCTGCGCACACGCCTCGCGGACAACGCCCGTCGCACCATCGCCGAGCGCTTCGACCAATCCGTCCAGACCCGCCGCATCGAGGCGGTGCTGGATCGCGTCCTGAATTCCGCCCCGCGCCACGAGCCCGGAAAGCGGGCCTGATCCTCGCTCAGGGAAGGCCTGGCCAGCCCCCTCCGCTTGCCGTGCCATGCCCCTGGCGGCGCGGGGATGCCTTGACCGTGAAAAAACGCGTAGCAGACGATCCCGCAACCGCCGTCACCGGCGCCCACAGCATCCGGACGCGCTTCGAGCAGCTCCGCCAGGAGGCCGACCGCCGCATCCGCCGGGACTGATCCCGGCGAGGAACGGCGGCCCCGCCCGAATCCCGAACCGGACCCCGCCTAGACCCGCAGGGGCAGCAGGGTGTCCAGCAGGGCCACGGAATAGAGGTGCTCCAGGAGCTCGCGGAAGTGGCTCTGCCCCTCCAGGCCGGGCAGCTCCGCCAGCAGGGCGTCCAGGTCGAAGAGGTCGCGCAGCGCCGCGCACTCCCGCACGCAGGCCTCCATCTCCCCCCGGCGCGCGGCGAAGATGTCCGGCGAGTTCAGGGCGAACCCGGCCTTGGCCTCGCGCCAGCGCACCGCGTCCGGCACGGACTCGGGCAGGGCCCGGCGCAGCAGGTGCTTGTTGAACCCGTCCCGGAACTTCAGGTCCAGGGGCAGACGCAGGTACTTGTAGAGCCGGTAGTCCATGAGCGGGCTGCGCGTCTCCACCGAATGGATCATGGACACCTGGTCGTTGATGTAGAGATAGGTGGGCATCTGCCCCTTTTTCAGGTCGTACTCCTGCATGGCCTCCACCTCGGTGAGGCGGTCGCGCCAAAAGCACTCCCCGATGATCCCCTCCAGGCCCGCGGCGTCGGCGCACCGGGCGTACCGGGCGAAGAAGGCGGCCCGGGAGTCCGTGATCTTGGCCTCGCGCGGGCGGCGATGGGGAAAAGCCGTGCGCCGGAAGAACCGCAGCCAGCCCGCCAGGAAGGAATGGCTGCGCAGGCTGGCGCGCCGGTCCACCATGCGCTTGAGCCGGAAGGCCTGGGCCACCTTGCCCGCGCGCATGGAGTTCTCCAGGGCCAGCCGGAAGTAGCCCGGATACCCGCCCAGCACCTCGTCCCCGCCCGTGCCGTCCAGGGCCACGCGCACCCCGTCCTCGGCCATCTTGCGGCAGACCAGATACCCCGGCAGCACCACCAGGCCCAGGTACACCGGCACCTCGAAGTGGGCCAGGATGTCCCGGTAGGCGGCCCAGGTCCCGGCCTCGTCCAGCCGCGCGGGCACCTCCACCAGCCGGATGCCCAGGGCGTCGGCCAGCAGCCGGGAATAGCGCAGGTCGTCCGGGTCCTTGGTGTCGATGGTGTAGAAGGACACGTTGCCCGCCCGGGAGCTCTGCACGGCGCAGGCCGCGATGGCCGTGGAGTCCACCCCGCCGGAGACCATCACCGCCACGGGCACGTCCGAACGCAGGCGCAGGTCCACGGCGGAGAAGAGCTCGGCGCGCAGGGCCGCGGGGTCCTCGGCCAGATGCGGGTCCAGAGGCAGATCCAGAAAGTCGTCGATGGGGTTGTCGCGCCGGACCTCGAAGGCGTGGGTCTCCAGCCGGTAGGTCAGGCTCGAGCCCGGGGGCAGCTGATGGATGTCCCGGTACATGCTGCGGAAGTCGTCGAACACCGGCCAGCGCTTGCCCATGAGGAAGGCGTAGACGAAGTCCGGGTCCACGGCCCGGCTGCCGCCCAGGATGGCGTAGATGGCCTTGATCTCCGAGGCGGCGATGAACTGGTCCGCGTCGTGGTAGTAGAACAGCGGCTTCTTGCCGTAGCGGTCGCGGGACAGGGTCAGCCGCCCGGGCCCGGACTCGAAGAGCCCCAGGGCCCACATGCCGTTCATGCGGCGCATGCACCCCGGGCCCTCGCGGCGCAGGGCCGTGAGCAGGACCTCGGTGTCCGAGCTGGTGGCGAAGCGCTCCCCGGCGGCCTGAAGGGCGGCGCGCTCCTCGATGTAGTTGTAGATCTCGCCGTTGAAGACCAGGGCCGCGCCGCCATCGGCCGAGAGCATGGGCTGGTTGGCCGCGTCGGACAGGTCGATGATGGACAGGCGGTCGTGGCCCAGGGCCACGGTGTAGCCGCCGTCGTCGATATCGGGCTCGCGGACCAGGTCCACGCTGCGGGTTCGGCCGTCCGGGGACCAGAGCCAGAGGTTGCGGCTGTCCGGCCCGCGGTGGCGCATGCTCTGCACGGCCGCGGCCAGCCGCCGGGCGTCGGCCCCGCCGCGGCGGTGGATCCAGACGCAGATGCCGCACATGGGATCAGGCCTCGATGGCGCCCTGGGCGCCGTTCCAGCTGTCCGACTGGAACTGCATCTCGTAGAGCCGCTTGTACAGCGGGCAAGTGGTGAGCAGCTCCTCGTGGCGGCCGCGGCCCACGATATGGCCCTGGTCCACCACCAGGATCATGTCCGCCGAGAGCACGGTGGACAGCCGGTGGGCGATGACCACGGTGGTGCGGTCGGCCATGAGGTTGTCCAGGGCCATCTGCACGATGCGCTCGCTCTCGGTGTCCAGCGCGCTGGTGGCCTCGTCCAGGATGAGCAGGGGCGGGTTCTTGAGGATGGCCCGGGCGATGGTGATGCGCTGCTTCTGGCCGCCGGAGAGCTTGACCCCGCGCTCGCCCACCACGGTCTCGTAGCCCTCGGACAGGCCCAGAATGAAGTCGTGGGCGTAGGCCGCCTTGGCCGCGGCCTCGATGGCCTCGCGGGTGTGTTCGCCCTCCACGTAGCCGATGTTCTCGGCGATGGTCATGTTGAAGAGAAAGGCGTCCTGGGAGACCACGCCCATGGACAGGCGCAGGCTCTGCAGGGTGTAGTCCTTCAGCGGCCGGCCGTTGAGCCGAATGACGCCCTCCTGGGGGTCGTAGAACCGGGGCAGGAGGTTGGCCAGGGTGGTCTTGCCGCCCCCCGAGGGGCCCACCAGGGCCACGCGCTCCCCGGCCCGCACGGTGAGGTCCACCCCGTCCAGGGCCGGGCGCGCCCCGGTGGGGTAGGTGAAGCGCACGCCCTCGACGTCCAGGGAGCGGAAGGGCTCGTCCAGCGCCGTGTCACCCCCCTGCTCCACCGTGATGGAGGGGGAGTCCAGCAGGTCGAACACTCGCTCGGTGCTGGCGAAGGACTTCTGCAGGTTCAACCAGTTGTCGTTGATGCTCTTCACCGGGTCGTAGAGCATGATCATGGAGGTAATGAAGGAAAAGAAGGTGCCCGGGGTGGAATGGCCCGCGATGACCTCCTTGCCGCCGTACCAGATGACCAGCCCGGCCCCCAGCGCGCCCACCAGCTCCATGAAGCGGGAGCTGAGCTCCGAGGCCAGCACCCCGCGCAGGCCGATGCGCACCACGCGGTCCGACTCGGCGGCGAAGCGGTCGAAGGACGGCTGCTCCTTGGCGAAGGCCTTGACCACCCGGATGCCGCTGATGTTCTCCTGCACGTGGTTGTTCAGGGCCGCGGCCTGGACCTGGGTCTCCCGGCCGATGCGCCGCAGCTTCTTGCCGAAGTGCAGGAAAGGATACATGGCCAGGGGCAGCACCACCACGCCGCAGACCGCCAGGAAGGCGTCCAGATAGAACACGTAGCCCAGGAGCACGAACACGGTGAGGATCTCGCGGCCGAGCATGATGGCCGTGGGGCCGATGCTGCTCACGCCGCCCACGTCGCCCAGGGCGCGGGACATGATGACCCCCACCCGGCTCTTGTCGAAGTAGTCCATGGGCAGGCGCAGGATCTTGGAGAAGGTGTCGTTGCGCAGCGTCTGGGTCACGCGCAGGCTGGTGGTGTTCATGAGGTAGCACTGCAGAAACCGCGCCACGCCCTTGGCCAGCATGACCCCGATGAAGGCCAGGGGCACCATGGCCAGGGCCGTGGTGTCCTTGCTTACGAAGATCTTGTCGATGGCGGGCTTCACCAGGTAGGCCACGCCGCCGTTGCTGGCCGAGACCGCGC
>JBFWIY010000082.1:0-8566 GCA_050255855.1 Desulfovibrionaceae bacterium | reverse complement strand
ACCTGCTCCTCGGTCAGGGGGTTGCCCTCGATGGCGGCGGTGCCGAAGATGGCCCGGCGGATGAGGTCGGACTCCAGCCGGGCGGCCAGGGCGGGCAGGATGGGGAGTTGCCCCAGGGAGAGCAGCAACACCTCGAACACGGTGAGGTCGCCCACGATCCCTTTCCATTCCTGGATGTTCCGGCTGAAGGGCACGTTGCCGGACTTGAAGGTCAGGACCTTCTTGACCATTTCGGCCTCGGGGGGGAGGGGCGATTTTGACGGCATGGGTTCCTTTTGAAAAATTTTGGGTTGATCCGCATCAAAAAACGCACAGTTCGACTGTATTTTTTGATGTATTTTTGACTGACTTAATTATGTTGAATTAATAAGTTTAATTACAAAGTCTAGACTAATTATGACGGTTGTTTTGTCAACTTGGTTGTCCCCCTTTTTGCTGCATTTTCCAGGCGACCGCAAGCCCTGGGGCCGGACGGCGCGAATCCCGGATGCGCGGAAGGCCGGGGGCGAAGTCGGGCGATCTGGCGAGGAGGGGGCGGGCGGGCGGCCGGGCGAGGAGGGGGCCGGCGGGCGGCCGGGCGAGGAGGGGGCCGGCGGGCGGCCGGGCGGGGAGGCTCCCCGAACGGCAAAAACCTCGGCGTCTTGGCAGGGAGGAGCGGCGGCCCAAGGGGGAACGCTGCGGGCCATCCGGTATCTTGTGACAGGCAGAGACGGCGGGCCAAGGGGATCGGTGGCCGCGCGGGGCGCGGACCGGAACGGGCGCAAGGGGGCGGAGGCCAGAGGGAATACGGCGCACCCCCGGCTTTGTCCGCGGGCGCGCTGGGCCGGGACCGGAATCAGGGCTGGGCCGGAGTGGTGGTCGAGGGCGTGGCCGGGGAGGCAGCCGGGCCGGAGGCTGCCGGGCCGGAGGCTGCCGGGGGGCGCTCCAGGAGCTCCACCAGGGACCAGGCCGGGTTGCCGCCGGAGCGCACGTCCGTGAGCCGCCAGCGGCCGCCGTCCCAGGCGAAGCGGTAGACCACGGCGTGGGGGCGGCCCGCGTTGCGGAAGCTGGCCAGGACCTCGGCCCGGGCCGGGCTGCCCCGGGTCAGGCTCACCTCCACGTGGGTCACCAGCCGCTGCCGGTCGTCGGCCATGACGCTGAAGCCCAGACGGCAGGGGCCCTCTCCGGCGGCGCGACAGGCCCGTTCGCGGTCCATGAGGGCGCGCAGCCCCGGGGCGGCCATGTCCCGGAGCAGGTCCAGGTCGTCGGTGGCGGCCGCGGCCCCGCCCTGGATCCTCTCGTACAGGGCCCGGACGCGCCCCACGGGCCCGCCCTCGCCGATGGGCCCGGCCCAGGCGGCCGTGGCCAGGGCCAGCCACAGCGCCCCAAGCAGGACGGGAAGGATGCTTCGCGTGTTCATGTTCGCTCCTGACTTCGCAGGGATCACAGCATATTTTTTGCCGCCGCGCCAGCCCGAACGCACGGGGTCCCTGTGATGCGGACGAACGGGCCCAGGGGCCGACCGGGGAGGGCGCGGCGTCCCGGACCGCACGGGGCGGCGAGGGCCGGGAGGCATGGGCCCGGCGGCTCCGAGCCGAACGGGGAAAGCGCCTGATGAACCGCGCCGGGGTCTTCGGCCTGCCGCTGGATCCTGGCCTGGGTCCTGACCTGGGCCCTGGCCTGGGGCCACTGCCGTGAGCCTCCCCGGACCTGACGGAAAAGGAGGCCCCGGAATGACCACCCGGCCGGTTCGCCAGGCCGCCTTTCGGCCTCGCGCCAATCCCTGTCAATAGCCCCATTGGCTGCCTCTGACGACCAATGGACCGCTCTTTCTCCCCCCTCCCCAATCCCATGCCGCCCTTTAGCCAAACGCAAGGCGATATGCGTCCGCCGTTGTGTGACAAACCCAAAGGGGTTAGGAATGCGTGAAAAACGGACCTGGGCGGTGTTTGCGGACGGGCGAGTGCAGGAATTGGATGGCGGCCGACCCGTGGCCCGGGATTTTCCGGCCCAGTGGGGAGATTTTTTCGTGATGCGGAGCGACACCCGACCCGCAGGGGCCCGACCCGGCGACGCCCCCTCCGGGCCCGCATCGGCCCCCTGGCCCGAGGCCGGACCGGCCGCCGGGGCCGGGCACGAACCCGCCGGGCGTCCTGCCTCCGCCCCGGCCGTCTCCGGGCCCTATGCCCTGCACCTGGTGCGCAGCGCGGTCCCAGTCACCCGCACCAACCGCCCGGGCGGCCGCCCGGATCGCCGCGCTGTCGGCCGCCTGGCTCGCCACCCCACCGAGCGCGTCACCCAGCGCCAGGAACGCACCCCGAGCGGCGGCGAGACCCGCGCCTTTCAGTACGACGCGGCCGGGCGGCTGGCCCGGGTGCTGTCCAACAACGGCCTGGCCGAGTCCTACCAGTACGACGCCGAAGGCCGCCGCGAGCGCGAGATCAACGGCCGCCGGGGCCACCTGGAGCGCCGGTTCTTCTACGGCCCGGACAACCGCCTGCTCATGACCCGCAGCGGCCTGGGCTGCGTGAGCTACGAGCACGACGCCGCCGGGTTCCGCTCGGCCAGGGTCGAGATGGTGGGTACGGTGCGAACCGGCCCGAGCGCGTCACCCGCTTTCGCTACGCCCCGGACGGCCGCCTCCTGGCCGCGAGCCTGCCGGACGGCCGGGCCGTGGAATACGCCCACGACGCCCAAGGCCGCCGGGCCGAGAAGAAGGTGAACGGCCGCACCATGGAGCGCTACGAATGGCTGGACCGCATCCGGCTGCGCCGGGTGGTCTCCGACGGCGTGAAGATGGAATTCCTGTATTCCGGCGGCCGCCTCCCCGACCTGATGGTCCGCGACGGCCGGACCTACCGCCTGTACTACGACCAAGTGGGTACGCTGCGCGTGGTGGCGGGCGAAACGGGCGACGCGGTCAAGGACGTGCTCTACGACAGCTTCGGCAACGTCCTGGAGGACGCCAACCCGGCCTTCCGCATCCCCCTCGGCTTCGCGGGCGGGCTCTACGACCCGGACACCGGGCTCGTGCGTTTCGGTTATCGCGACTACGATCCGGACACCGGCCGCTTCACCGCCCCGGACCCGCTGGGCGACGCGGGTGGGGATTCGGACTGGTACGGGTATTGTCTGGACGACCCGGTGAACCTGGTCGATCCCAATGGGCAGCAAATGGTGGTATTCGATGGCGAGAAAACGACCTGGTATGATGCAAACGGGACAAAGACGGATGAATGGATTTCACGTTCAGGCCCTTATGGGAAAGGCCCATTGCCTGACGGAAGTTATACCGCCTCGAACCCACGCAAACGGACGAAGAAAGGTATGGTCTGCCCCGATGGGACCGGCTTGAGTGTGGACTTGAAACCCGAGAAAGAGAACGGCCGAACCGATCTCCGTATACATCCAGATGCTCCGCCCGAAGGAACGGAAGGCTGCATTGGCGTGGACTGTCAGAACGCCAATGCAACTTGGGGGAAATTCGAAGAATATTTCAAAGACCATGATACGCTCCCTGTCAAGGTTCGGAAAAAACGGTAACCATGATAGCCCCGGCTCGCCCTGCGAGCCGGGGCGCTGGAGGCCCAAATGAATAAGATGGCTGGATGTATCGTTTTAATATTGCTGATTATTCCATGTGAAGCGTATGCGCAACTTCAATGTGAAGATATCCGTGACATACTCAAAACATACGCAGAGACGACACGACTGAATGAAAAGTATTCAGCTTACTTGAGAGAAAAATACAATTGGGATTGCCGTGATTATTTTTATGGAGCATTCATTGACGACGAGTATGAAACTATTTTTCAGTGTCTAGTAAAAGGTGATCGTCAACTTATTGCTGCATATATTGATTTTGTCATAGCGAGCAAACGGTCAGCAGACGAGGCGATCGCTGGATACCTCGGAATGTTGTATCTCCAAAGAAAGGATGATGTTCTGTATGTGCTTACGAAATCAAATCCTTTAGATCGTGACTATATAATTAATGTATTAGAACGTGATGCGTTCAAAGTCGCTCCGGCTGGATCGATGAATGTGGATATCGATGCCATTCGGGAGGAATTGCGAGAATTCCAAAGGCATCTCATAACCAAGCAATAAAACGGCAGCGTGTTCGGCCTACCCGGCTTCGCTTTATGCCCTTGCCCTCTCTCGGCGACGCGGCGGGGATTCGGACTGGTACGGGTATTGTCTGGACGACCCGGTGAACCTGGTGGACCCGGAGGGACTGCAAGATCGGGAGCCGGACAGTCCAGCGTTGACGGTTTGGGGCATTCCCATGGAGGAGAGAGGAAAAGCCCTCAGCGAGCTATTGCAAGACAGTGGGGAACTTCCAAGACAACCCACCGTGGATTCCATTAGTCTCGGAGGGGATGGGCGAAAGGTTTCTGACGGCCCGAAGTCCGGAAATTGGTGCGGAAAAAACTGGAGTGGCGGCCAGAATCCTGCACAGCATGGCGGAAAGGATGGATCATTGAACCCCACAAGCGACCTGGATACCTTTTGTCAGCAGCATGACCTCTGCTATGGGGCCAGCAACAATCCGGAAGACAAGGGGAAATGCGACAAAGACCTCGTTGGCAACCTAAGGCGACTGGACAGTGATCCGTCGAAATGGAACAACCCTCCGGAACCCGGGTCGGAAGGCGATGCGAACAGGATGAAAGGTTTTGCAACATGGTGGTTTAAATAAATATGTCTGAAAAACCATTTCTTCATGAGTTATGTAAAGTAGCTGCGGTTGCCACGGCGCTGTTTCCATACTGGTGGAATGCTCCACTCGGCAACTGTACCGCTTCGTTCTTTGAATGCATTGTGCTCCCCGCACTCCCGGCAGTAGCGCTCAGCGTCTGGCTTTTCATCCGGTGGCGTGGCCCAAGGCGGTGGTGGATTCCCGTGTGCATCGTATCAATTGCTTTCGGGCCAGCGCTGTTGGACGTGTCCCTTCGCTGGTGGCTGAACGGCTTCGCGCCCTGATCCGCCAGCCCCTGGGAGGGGGGAAGCGAAGCCCCTCCCCCCGACTCGGGGCCGAAATATGCCACAAGGGCTGTTGTCATGCCCATGTCGGTCCTGGTTTGCCGCCTGCACTTCGACCAAGTGGGCCCTTGCGCGTGGTGGCGGACGAGACCGGCAACGCAGTCAAGGAAATCACCTACGATAGCTTCGGCAACGTCCTGGAGGACGCCAACCCGGCCTTCCGCATCCCCATCGGCTTCGCGGGCGGGCTCTACGACCCGGACACCCGCCTGGTCCGTTTCGGCCATCGCGACTACGATCCCGACACCGGCCGCTTCACCGCCCCGGACCCGCTGGGCGACGCGGCGGGGATTCGGAGGAAGGCGGAGACGGGAGCGGGGCCGGGGGCGCGGGGTGGGGATCAGGCCCCGGGGTCCGGGGGGCGGACCAGGGCGTCGGCCCCGCAGCCCGGACAGGGGCCGCAGCCTTCGGCCGGGCAGGGGGGCGAGGGACGGCCCGCCAGATATTCCCGCCACTCCCGCCAGAGATGGGCGCGGGTCACGCCGGTGTCCACCACCTCCCAGGGAAAGACCTCCTGCTCGCCGCGCTCGCGGTCCAGCCACTCGGCCGGGTCGCGGCCCCAGGCCTTGAGCCCGGCCTTCCAGGACCCGCGCGCCGCGGCCAGCTCCACCAGCTCGAACAGCTCTTCCCCGCCCCGGGCCAGCAGGCCCTGGAGCCGGGCGTGGGAGGGCGAATCCCCCTCCACGCGCAGGGCCTTGTGGCGGCGGGCCATGTCCTTGAGCTGGGCCAGGCGGCGCTTGAGCTGCTCCTCGCCCGCCATGGGGGCCCACTGCATGGGGGTCTGGGGCTTGGGCACCAGGCAGCTGGCCGAAAGGGTGATGCGCATGGGGTCCTTGGCCCGGAAGGGGTGCGCGTCCCGGGCGGCCGCCAGCTCGGCCAGGAAGGCGTCCAGCTCCTCGTAGTCCGCGTCGGTCTCGCCCGGCCAGCCCACGATGCAGTAGAGTTTCAGGTGGTTCACGCCCAGGCGCGAGCAGCGGGCCACGGCCTCCACCAGGGCGGCCTCGTCCAGGCGCTTGGCGCAGGCCCGGCGCAGGCGGCGGCTCGGGGCCTCCAGGGCCAGCGTCACGCTGCGCACGCCCTCGCGCCGCAGCAGGCCCACCAGCTCCTCGGTCAGCCCGTCCGCGCGCACCGAGGCCAGGGAGAACTTGACGTGGCGCGCGGCCAGCCACTCCAGAAATTCGGTCAGGTCCGGCCAGTCGGTGAGGGCCGTGCCGATGAGCCCCACCTTGGGCGGGTTCGCCGCCTCCACCAGGGCCTGGAGGTCGGCCATGGCCGCCTGGCGCGGCGGCCGGTACACGAACCCGGCGGCGCAGAACCGGCAGCCGTAGGGGCAGCCGCGGTTCACCTCCACCAGCAGGGAGTCGCGGAAGGCCGCCTCGGGCCCGGTGAACAGGGAGTAGGCGGGCGCGGGCAGGCCGCGCTCCGTGCCGATGGCCACGCGTCGGGCCCGGCCCCGGGTGCGCCCCGGGGCGTAGACCCCGGGCTCGTCGGCCACCAGGTCCAGGAAATCTTCGGGATCGCCGCCCGCGAAGAGGTGTTCGCGCAGCCGGGCCAGCAGCTCCGGAAAGCCCGCCTCGGCCTCGCCCACCCAGGCCAGGTCCACCATGGGGGCGAAGGGCGCGGGGTTCAGGAAGGCCAGCGGCCCGCCCGCCAGGACCAGGGGGCGGCCCCGGCGTTCTTCGCGGCGGATGGGGATGGCCGCCGCCCCGAGCACCTGGGCCAGCGGGAGGATGTCCTCCTCGCACGGAATGCTCGGGGCGACGGCCGGGAAGGAGACCAGTTCGGCGCCGAAATCCCAGGACCGGGGCGTGCCGCGCCCTTCGGTGACGAAGCGCTCCGGGGCGAACCCGGGGTCCTCGGCCAGCAGGCGGTAGACCGTCTGCCAGCCCAGGCTGGAGAGGGCCGACCCCGCGGCCCCCGGGGCCAGCAGGGCCACCGGGAGCCTGCCGCCCCAGTCGAGCCGGGGCGGCAGGTCGCGTCCATAATACCGGGTCACGGGCCGGGACACGGGAAGAGTCCTGGGTTCCGGGCTAGTCCGCCTTTCTGCGGATGAAGGCCGGCACGTCGAGCTCGTCCTCCTCGAAGACGAACTCCTCCTCGCCCGGGCCCGCGGCCACGCGGCGGGAGGCCGTGCGCTGGGGCGCGGGCTGGGACGGCTGCTCGGCCGCGCCTTCCTCGCCCTTGCCGTAGCGCAGGTAGGCGGGGATGTTGCGGTTGGTCTCGCGGAACACGGAGCCCTGCACGCGACGTCCGCCCTTGATCGTCCCCACGGGATTGACCAGGGACAGGTTCTTGCGCTGCTTCTCGCTCTCGGCCTTGGCGCGCTCCACGTCCTCGATGCCGGTGGCGATGACCGTGATGCGCATCTCGTCGCCGATGTTCGGGTCGAACACGGTGCCGAAGAAGATGTTGGCGTTCTCGTCGGCCTCGCGGCTGATGGCCGCGGCGGCCTCGCTCACCTCGTCGATGAGCATGTCCGGGGCGCAGGTGATGTTCATGAGCACGCCCTTGGCCCCGTGGATGGACACGTCCTCCAGCAGCGGGCTGGAGATGGCGCGCTTGGCGGCCTCGGCGGCGCGGCCCTCGCCCGAGGCGATGCCCGTGCCCATGAGGGCCATGCCCGAGCCGGACATGACCGCCTTCACGTCGGCGAAGTCCAGGTTGATGAGGCCCTGCACGGTGATGAGGTCCGCGATGCCCTTGGTGGCGTAGTACAGGACCTCGTCGGCCTTCTTGAGCATCTCGGCGAAGGCGGCCTTCTTGGCGGCCATCTGGAGCAGGCGGTCGTTGGGGATGGTGATGATGGAGTCCACCACGTCGCGCAGCTCCTGGATGCCGTGCTCGGCGGCCTCCAGGCGGCGTTTGCCCTCGAAGAAGAAGGGCTTGGTCACCACGGCCACGGTGAGGGCGTCGGCCTCCTTGGCGGCCTGGGCGATGATGGGCGCGGCCCCGGTGCCCGTGCCGCCGCCCATGCCCGCGGTGATGAAGACCATGTCCGCGCCGCTGATGGCCTCGCGGATCTGGTCGATGCTCTCCTGGGCGGCGTTGCGGCCCACCTCGGGGTTGGCCCCGGCCCCCAGCCCCTTGGTGAGCTGGTCGCCGAGGAAGATTTTGTGCTCCGCCAAGGACTTGTGCAGGTCCTGGGCGTCCGTGTTGGCGGCGATGAACTCCACGCCCTTGAGGGCGGACTGGATCATGTTGTTCACCGCGTTGCCGCCGCCTCCGCCCACGCCGATGACCTTGATGCGGGCGCTGGTGTCGTGCTCGATCTCGTAGAATTCCATGGTTGTCTCCTTCCCGTGTCCCGTAATTGGGTTAAGCGATGTCCGTGAACCACTTGCGCATCCGGCCCAGGATGCGATTGAACACATTGTCGTCGCGGATGCGGAAGCGCTGCTCCTGTCCCTGCTCCACCTCGCATCCGTATTTCAGCAGACCCACCGCCGTGGCGAACTGCGGTCCGGCCACCACGTCGGTGAGCCCGCCCAGCCCGATGGGGTAGCCGATGCGCACCGGCAGATCGAAGATCTGGTCGGCCAGC
>JBFWIY010000081.1:0-8595 GCA_050255855.1 Desulfovibrionaceae bacterium | reverse complement strand
TTATGCGGCGCAAACGGGACGGACGGCCGTGAAGCCCGGCCCGACGCCTCCCCCGCGCCGCCCGGGACACCCGGCCCGTCCAGCCCCCGCTAGGCCCGATCCGGCCCGTCAGGCCGCGGCCATCCAGTCCCGGCCCGGCGCGTACCCGCGCGAAGCCAGAAAGGTCGCGATGTCCTCGCGCGCGCCCACCGAGCCCACATAGGAGAGCAGGAACAGCTCGCCCGGCAACGGGACCTCGTCCCGATGCCGCACCGGCCGCCCCGCCACCACGTGCCCCACCTTGCGCGGGTCCAGGTCGTACCAGCAGGCGATCTCCACCCCGTGGGCGAGCAGCAATTCCGCCCGCTTGCGCGTCACCCGCCCGGCCCCGAGCACCCCCACCACCGGGCGCGCCGCCCCCGCCAGGGGCCCGGCCTTGAGCCAGCGCGCCAGGTACTCCGCCTTGGTCCGGTAGAACGCCTCAAACCCGTACCGCCCATCGGTCCGCGACAAACGGTCCGGCGGGTCGTTCCAGACCACCAGCTCGGCGTCCACCTTGGCCATGCGCACGCCCGCGTCCAGCCAGCGCAGCCACAGCTCGTAGTCCTCCGGGAAGTCGCCGTCCCGGTAGCCGCCATGGAGCGCAACCAATCCTTTTCGAAACATCACGGATGGATGCGGTAGCGGCGATTCAATGAACCGATTGAGCGCGATGCCCTCGTGGTCCAGCAGCCCGTTGGTCCAGTCCACATACCGCGCATACCCGGCCGCAGCCCGCCGGTCCCCGCCAAAGCGCACCCGGCACCCGGCCAGTCCCAGCTCGGGCCCCGCGTCCAAGAAGCCCGCCTGCCGCGCCAGCCGACCGGGCAGGCATTGGTCGTCCGCGTCCAGCCGGGCGATGTACGCCCCGCGCGCCGCCGCGAGCCCGGCATTGAGCGCCGCCACGATGCCGCCATGGGGCGCGAACACCGGCCGCACCCGGCCATCCCGCCCCGCCCACTCCCGCAGCACCCCGGCCGTGCCGTCCGTGCTCCCGTCGTCCACGGCCACCACCTCGAAATCAGCCCCCTCCTGCCCCAACACACTCGAAAACGCCGCGCCCAACGTGGCCTCGGCATTAAAACAGGGCATGACAACAGAGATTTGGGGTGTGGGCATGAGGCGAACCGGGGGAAGGGGGAACCCCCTTTTAAGGAAAGGGGGCCCACTCACGTGGGTATTATGGGGACGTCGCCTTCCGGGCACGCCGGGTTGCCGTCCCTTGACCTCTACCGCCAGAATATTTCGGGCCCGGGCCTTCCCCCGGACCCCCATCCCCCTCCCCCAAACCTTTTCATTTGTGGGGGGCGAGGCCCGATGACACGTCTCTTCTTCCGTAGCCCCTCTCGCGGGGGTCACCCCCTCGGGCCGCCGCAACGTGGCGCTTGGTCGGCTGGGCGCGAATGCGACCAGGCGACTTAGCGCCACGGCGTCCCGCTCTGCGGGAGAGGCTTTCCTTACTCGTCCTTACTCGTCCTTACTCGTCCCTGCGCCGTTTCTCGGCCACGGCCTCGCGCAGGCGGCAGACCCCGCAGAGCTCCGTGGAGGTGGGCAGGCCGCAGCCCGGGCAGGGGGCCAGGACTGCGCCCTGTTCGGCCTCCAGGGCCTGGAAGGCCGGGCGGCCGTTTTTCAGGAAGCTGTCGTAGAAATTGAATTTCGACCCCGGGCTGCGGAACTCCAGGTCGTCCAGGAGCTGCTTGTGGCCGGTGAAGGTGGCCCCGTGGCTGTACGGGCAGGGCGCGGCGTGGATGTCGATGCCCTGGAGAAAGGCGTAGTTGGCGGTCTCGAATTCCGTGAGCCGGCACAGGGGCTTGACCTTGGCGGCGAAGCCGTTCTCCGCGGGCAGGGCCGGGCCCTGGTCCGAGAGGTAGGCGGCGTCCCAGCGCAGGGTGTTGGCCATGAGCTGGGCGGCCTCGTCGTCCAGGTTGTGGCCCGTGGCCAGCACGGTGAAGCCCTGCTCCAGGGCCACGCGGTTGAAGTAGTGGCGCTTGATCTTGCCGCAGGCCGAGCAGATGGGCCGGGAGATGGCCCGGCGCACCTCGGGGATGGGCAGGCCCTCGGCGGCCAGGTCCACCACCAGGAGCCGCAGGCCGTGGCGCTCGCAGAAGCCCGCCACCTTGGCCCGGGCGGCCTCGGAGGACTCCGGGATGGCCAGGTCCACGTGCAGGCCGGTGACGTCGTAGCCCTGGTGGGCCAGTTCGAGCATCAGGGCCAGCGAGTCCTTGCCGCCGGACAGGGCCACCAGGATGCGGTCGGCGTGGGTGAACATGCGGTGGCGGCGGATGGCGGTCTCCACCTGGCGCGTGAAAAAGAGGCGGAAGCAGTCCGGACAAAAGGCGGCGTTGTGGCTGGGCAGGGCCACGACGGCCTGGGCGCGGCAGCGTTTGCACTTCATGGGGCGGCGATGGCTCCGGGTTGGGGGGCGGGGGGGGCGGGCTCAGCCCGAGGAGATGACCGTGCGCACCAGGACCTCGTCCCCGTGGTGCAGGCGGCGGTCCGGGGTGAGCAGGCCCCCGTCGCGCACCACCAGGGCCTGGCCCGGGCGCAGGCCGAGGCGGTTGTGGAGCTGGAGCACGGTGTTCAGCGCCGGAAACCAGCGCGTCTCGCCCGCGGGCTCCAGGCGCACGGTCACGCCGCCGCGCCGGACGTCGGGGGACGCGGGGGCGTCAAGAGACGCGATGGCGTCAGGGGACGCAGGGGTCCCGGCGGTCTCGGGGGCGTCGGGGGACGCAAGGGCGTCGGGGGACGCGATGGCGTCGGGGCGCTCGGAGCGTTCGGGCATGGCGGGCGGCGGTCCTCCGCAGGGGTTGCGCCGGGCGGCCTGCGGCATGGCCGGGCCCGCGGCGGCGTGAGGCGGACGCTACCGCGCCCCCGGGGCGAAGGCAAGCCGGGAACGCGCCCCGGGGGCGAAATCCGGCGGCCCGCCCGGCCCGATGAGAATGTGACGGCCCCGTGTTGACCCCATCCCGGCGGGTCATATAGTATCATCGTAATGGCGGGGAAGCCGAGGGAGGCATATGAGCGACTCCAAGATCCTCGTGGTGGACGACGAGAAGCACATCCGCATGCTCTACCAGGAAGAGCTGGAGGCCGACGGCCACGCCGTGGTGGTCTCGGACGGGTCCGACGACATCCTCGCCCTGCTGGAGCGCGAGAAGCCCGACCTGGTCATCCTGGACATCAAGCTCGGGGTGGACCGTTCCGGCCTGGACATTCTCCAGGACATCCGCACCCGCGACACCGACCTGCCGGTCATCCTCTCCACGGCCTACGACAGCTTCCAGCACGATCTCAAGTCCATCGCCGCGGACTACTACGTGGTCAAGTCCGTGGACCTCACCGAGCTCAAGGCCAAGGTGGACCTGGCCCTGCAGAAGGCCAAGGCCCACAAGGCGTCGTAACCCCTCGGAGAACGGGCCACGGAGCCTTCCCCTCCAGGCGGAGCCGACCGGCCCCCGCCCGGCGCAGACCTCCAGCCCCCCAAATTTCCTTCCCATCCTCCCCCCACCCCAACCAAAAAGGTCTGGGGGAAGGGGATGGGGGTTCGGGGGAAGGGGGAACCCCCTCTCCTCAAGAGGGGGTTCCCCCTTCCCCCGATCTCCGTTCCTCCGTCCCGTTGCCCCGTCCTCCCGCGGCTTGCCCGGGGGGGCGGTTCGTGCTAGCCAGCCCGGATGTTCCATTTCGATCTCGCCGAGTACGTGGTGCAGTTGTGCATCATGGCCATCCCGTTTTTGACGGCCATCACCTTTCACGAGGCGGCGCACGGCTATGCGGCCTATCGGTTGGGGGACCCCACGGCCAAGCTGGCCGGGCGGCTGACGCTCAACCCGCTCAAGCATCTGGACCTGCTCGGGACGGTGGCGCTGCTGGTCACCCGGTTCATCGGCTGGGCCAAGCCGGTGCCGGTGAACGCGCGCTATTTCCGCAATCCGCGCAAAGGGATGATGTGGGTGGCCCTGGCCGGGCCCGGGGCGAACTTCCTGTTGGCCGTGGCCTTTGCCGGGGCGTTCCGGCTGTGGCTGGCGGTGCTGGGCGTGTCGCAGTCACAGGCCCTCCAGGCCTGGTTCAGCACGCTGATGCAGCCCACGGCGAACCTGTTGGGGTCCATTCTGGCCTTCGGCGCGCTCATCAACCTGGGTCTGGGGTTCTTCAACCTCATTCCCATCCCGCCCCTGGACGGCTCCAACATCCTGGCCGGGCTCTTGCCGAGGCGGGCCGCCATGCGGTACATGAGCTTCGGCCGTTACGGCTTCCTGCTCGTCATCCTCATCGTCGCCCTCGGTCAGCTGGGCGGCATCGACCTGCTGGGCGGCATCCTCATGCCGTGCATCGACCTGTCGGCGCGGCTGTTGTTCTAGCCCGCCCCCTTCTCCGGCAAACTTCAACCTTCCCCGGACCTGGACCGAGTAATCATGACCACCGAGAAACCCCGCATCGTCTCCGGCATGCGCCCCACCGGGCCGCTGCATCTGGGCCACCATTTCGGCGTGCTCGTCAACTGGATCGAACTGCAGAAGCAGTACGACTGTTTCTATTTCGTGGCCGACTGGCACGCCATGACCAGCGAATACGCCGATCCGCGGCGCATCAAGGGCTTCGTGCCCGGCCTGGTGATGGACTGGGTGGCGGCGGGGCTCGATCCCGAGCGCTGCGTCATCTTCCAGCAGTCGAGCATCAAGGAGCATGCCGAGCTGCACCTGCTGCTCTCCATGCTCACGCCGCTCGGCTGGCTGGAGCGCTGCCCCACCTACAAGGAGATCAAGCAGCAGCTGGTGCAGAAGGACCTGAACACCTACGGGTTCCTGGGGTATCCGGTGCTGATGTGCGCGGACATCCTCATGTACCGGCCCGCGGCCGTGCCCGTGGGGCAGGACCAGCTGCCGCACCTGGAGATGACCCGCGAGATCGCCCGGCGCTTCAACACCATCAACGGCGAGTTCTTTCCGGAGCCCAAGGAGCTGTTGACCCAGGACTGCAAGCTGCCGGGCCTGGACGGCCGCAAGATGAGCAAGTCCTACGGCAACACCATCCAGCTCTCCGAATCCCTGGACGAGATCGCGCCCAAGGTGCGCGGCATGCTCACGGACGAGAACCGCAAGCGCCGGACCGACCCGGGCGACCCCAAGGTCTGCAACCTGTTCCCCTACCACAAGGCCATGACCGACCCGGCCCGGCTGCCCGAGATCGAAGAGGGCTGCCGCAAGGCCACCTGGGGCTGCGTGGACTGCAAGAAGCTGCTCATGGAGTCGCTCACGGCCTTCCTGGAGCCGCTGCACGAGCGGCGGCGCGCCCTGGAGGCCAACCCGGGCCGGGTGCAGGAGATTCTGGCCGCGGGCAACGAGCGCGCCCGGGCCTTCGCCCGCGGGACCATGGCGCAGGTGCGCGAAATTTTGAACTTCAACTTCGAGGCATAAAGGAGGCGGCGTGACGCAGGCCAAGACCGGCGACACCGTGCGGGTGCACTACACCGGCACCCTGGATGACGGCACCGTGTTCGACTCCTCGGTGGAGCGCGAACCCCTGGAGTTCACCCTCGGCGGCGGCCAGGTGATCCCGGGCTTCGAGAACGGGGTGCTGGGCATGGCCCCGGGCGAGACCAAGAGCGTGAGCATCGCGCCCGCGGAGGCTTACGGCGACTACAATCCCGAGGCCATGGTCCGGGTGCCCCGCAAGCAGTTTCCGCCGGACATCGACCCCGAGGTGGGCATGATGCTCCAGGTGCGGTTGGAGGACGGCCGCCCCGCCCACGTGGTGGTGGTGGAGGTGGGCGAGGAGGAGGTGGCCCTGGACGGCAACCATCCGTTGGCGGGCAAGACCCTGACCTTCGCCCTGAGCCTGGTGGAGATCCGGTAGGAGCGAAAGGTCATGTCCGTTTGCCGTCGGGCGGCCGAGGTCAGCCCGTTTCTGGTCATGGACGTGCTTGAGGCGGCCCAGCGCCTGGAGCGCGAGGGGCACCGCGTGGTGCACCTGGAGATCGGCGAACCCGATTTCGACACCCCGCAGTGCATCAAGGACGCGGCCTGCCGCGCCCTGGCCGAGAACCGCACCCACTACACCCATTCCCTGGGCCTGCTGGAGCTGCGCGAGGCCATCTGCGCCCGGTACCAGACCCGCTACGGCGTGTGCCTGGACCCGGACCAGGTGCTGGTCACCTCCGGCACCTCCCCGGCCATGTGGCTGCTCTTCTCGGCCCTGCTGGAGGAAGGGGACGAGGTCATCGTCTCGGACCCCGGCTACGCCTGCTACAAGAACTTCATCCGCTTCACCGGGGCCATGGCCCAGCCCGTGCCCGTCACCGAGGCCGACGCCTTCCAGTACCGCATCGAGGCCATCCGCGAGCGGCTGCACGACCGCACGCGCATGGTGCTGGTGAACTCCCCGGCCAACCCCACGGGCCAGGTCATGGACTCCGAGGGCATGGCGCGGCTGGCCGGGCTGTGCGCCGAGCGCGGGCTCAAGCTGGTGAGCGACGAGATCTACCACGGCCTGGTGTACGAGGGCCGGGAGCGCAGCGTGCTGGAGTTCACGGACGAGGCCTTCGTGTTCAACGGCTTCTCCAAGCTCTACGCCATGACCGGCTGGCGGCTGGGTTGGCTCGTCGCGCCCAAGCGGCTCATGCGCGGGCTCCAGAAGCTGGCGCAGAACTTCTTCATCTCGGCCAGCGCCCCCGCCCAGTGGGCCGGGGTGGCGGCGCTCACCCTGCCCGAGGCGCGCGCGGACGTGGCCCGCATGGTGGCCACCTACGACGAGCGGCGGCGCTACCTGCTGGACCGGCTCAAGGGCCTGGGGTTCGACATCCCCATCCCGCCCACCGGGGCCTTCTACGTGCTGGTGAACTGCAAGGCGCTGGCCGCGCACTTCGGCGGCAGCTCCCTGGACCTGGCCTTCGACATCCTGGACAAGGCCCACGTGGGGGTCGCCCCGGGCGTGGACTTCGGCCCCGGGGCCGAGGGCTACCTGCGGCTGTCCTACGCCACGGACCTGGCCAACATCGCCGAGGGCATGGACCGCCTGGGCCGCTACCTGGAGCGCTTCTAGCCCGGGGCGCCGCACCAACCCGGAACACGCCACGACGCCCGGAATCCCCGCGGGGATTCCGGGCGTCGTGCTGTTTCCGGAAGGCTCAGACCGTGAGGTTCACGCCGAAATAGGAGGAGTCCTGGGTGGTGGCGCTGAAGAGCAGGTTGCCGTACCCGCCCAGCAGGCTGTCGCTGGCCAGGTTGTCCTGGAACCAGATGTTCATGGTGTCGGCGCTGAGCTGGGTGCGGATCTGGCTCGGGGTCAGGCCGCTCTCCACGGGCTCCAGCAGGTTGGTGTAGGTGACCACCTGGCCGAAGAGGTCGCGCATGTCGGCGTTGTCGGCGAAATACTGGTCGATGATGGCCTTGTCCGGGTGGCTGGAGCTGGCCGTGACCGTGTCGGTGGCGGCGTTGTAGCTCAGGGCGAAGTCCGCATCCACGTCCACGCCCAGGGCCTCCAGGTCGGTGCGGGCCTTGGCCTCGAACTCGTCCTGGAGCTGGTCGCGGTAGTCGATGATGTCCTGGAAGGTGAGCTTGCTGCCGGACTGGGGCACGTCGGCCAGCAGGCTCTGCACCTGGCCCGCCACGGCGCTGTAGCGGGTCCCCAGGGAGCTGGAGCTGCTGGAGCCGGAGCCCAGCAGCGAGGCGGCGGAAGAGGAGGACGAGCCGTCGCTGGTCTGGTTGAGCAGGTTCTGGCTCTGGTACTGCATGTTGTAATAGGTCTCGATGGCGTTGGTGCTCATGGTGTGCGCTCCTGGTTGCCGCCCGGCCGACGCGGGACGCGCCGAAGGGGGGATGGCGTCCGGAATCAAGCAAGATGCGTGCCGGAAAAAACTGCCGCACGCCGGGCGGGCCAAGGGCCGGAAGCGGCGCGGGGCGCGGGTTCGGGACGGTGCGGACGGAATGGGAAGCGCGGCGGGGACGGCGGAGAAATGACGGGCCGGACGGGAAGAAGCGGAACCGGCGGCCGGGGCGCGGAATCACGGCCCGGCGCGACCCGGGCGGCCACCGCCGGCGCAGGAGCGGAGCCGGGGAAGGAAATGCAGGGGGATGGCATCAACGGGACGGGGCGGAAGGCCGGGCCACGGCCCGCGACGGGCCCGCGACGGAGAAGCGACGGGGAAACGGAGGGGAAGCGACGGGCGGCCGGGCTCAGTCCTGGTCGTCCTCGGGCAGCAGGGCGAGCCCGGGGCACTGGCCCTTGGGGCACTCGCCCAGGGGGCAGGCGATGACCTTTTCCGAGAGTCCGCGGCCGAGCACCAGGTCCGTGCCGCGCACGCGCAGGCGGCAGGGCCCGGGCCCGCTGGAGACCACCTCCAGCACCGTGCCCGGCGTCAACCCCATGGCGTAGAGCTTGGCCCGGGCCGCCCGGCAGGCGTCCAGGTCCTCCACCTTCACGGTGGTGCCTTCGGGAATGCGACAAAGCGGTTTGCCGAATCGATGCAACGCGAGGCCTCCTGGGCAAAAGGCCTCTCTACGCGCCCCCCGGCCCGGCAGTCAAGGCCGCCTCGGGTCCGGGCGGCCCTCCGAGCCCCCGGTGCGGCCGGGCCGCCCGGAT
>JBFWIY010000080.1:0-8671 GCA_050255855.1 Desulfovibrionaceae bacterium | reverse complement strand
TGGGCGGGAAATTTGATGTGCGAGACCAGCTGGCGAATGTCTGTTCCCGGCGGGGGCGGGTTTGGGTTTGGACGCGGGTTGGGGCGCGGGGTCGGCCGGGGGCGCGGCGGCCGGGTCGCCCACGGGCTCGAAGGCCAGGGGGCCCTTCACGGCGTTGCCGTCGGCGTCGAACTTCACGGTGCCGGTGACCGAGGCCTCCGGAGGCTGGTTCAGCAGGGCCGCGCCCAGGGCGTCGGGGGTCAGGCTCCCGGCGCGCCGGGCGGCCTGGGCCACCAGCATCACCGCGTCCCAGCCCGAGGCCGCGTCCAGGGAGGCGGCCCGGCCGAAGCGCTGGGCAAAGGCCGCGGCGAAGTCCCGCCAGGCCGGGCCCCCGGCGTCCAGCCGACGCACGGCCCAGACCCGGGCCCGGGGCGGATAGGGCGCGTTCCCGGCCCCGCGCTCGTGGCCCAGCAGCACGGGCACGTCCAGGCCCTGGGAGCAGACCTCCACCACCCGGCGCTCCTGCGCCTCGCTGCCGGTGACGAGGACCGCGTCGATGCCCAGCTCCCCGAGCCACTGGCGCAGGTCCTCGCGGTCCTCGTCGCTGTCGCGCGGCAGGATGCCGGTCATGCACAAAATGTCCTTGGCGTCGCCCTCGGCCTCGAAGCGCCGGGCCAGGCGGGAGCCGTACTCCGAATCGGCGTAGAGCAGGCCGATGTTGTGCCAGCCCAGGCGCACGGCCAGGGCCACGGCGGCCTCGGCGGTCTGCTCGGGGGACAGGCCGTTGGCGAAGGTGCGTTGCAGGTGGTTGTGGGCCCCGCTGGGGTTGGAGCCGGACGGGGCCAGGCTGAGCAGGCCGAAATAGGCGTAGTTCTGAGCCGTGGCCCGGGACAGGGCCGGGTCCGTGTGGCCCAGCACCACGGGCATGCGCGGCTCGCTGCAGAAGCCCTGGGCCACGCGCAGGGCCCCCTCCTCGGAGCCCTGGTCGTCGCCGGACACCAGCCGCACCGGACGGCCCAGGAGCCCGCCCTCGGCGTTGAGCCCCTCCACGGCCAGGGTCATGCCGTCCAGGATGTCGGGCCGGTCGGCCCAGGTCCCGGCTGCGCCCAGGAGCACCTCCCCGCCGGGCTCGGCGGCCAGCTCGGCGCGCTCCTCGATGACGCCCTCGAACACGGCCCGCTCCTCCGAGCCCACCAGCAGGGACTCCCAGACCCAGTACACGCCGAGCACGGCCACGGCCACGAAGACCAGCCAGGGGCGCAGCCACTTCATGACGGCCTCCCGGCGGGTTCGGGATCGGAACCGGACGCGGCGGACGCGGCGGGCGCGGGCTTGGGCCGGGCCGCGGATTTGGCCGCCGGCTTGGGACCGGATTTAGCCCCGGCCCTGGACGCGGGCTTGGCGGCCCGGGGAGCGCTCGCCACCTGGCGGCTGGCCAGCTTCCAGAAATGCCCCTTGGCCTGCATGAGCTCCTCGAACCCGCCGGACTCCACCACCCGGCCGCCGGACATGACGTAGATGCGGTCGGCCTTCTCCACGGTGCTCAGGCGGTGGGCCACCACGATGCGCGTGGCGTGGATGCGCCGCAGGTTGTCCATGATCTTGGCCTGGATGGTGTTGTCCAGGTTGCTGGTGGCCTCGTCGAGCAGGAAGATCTTCGGCTTGCGCGCCACGGCCCGGGCGATGCGCAGGCGCTGCTGCTGCCCGCCCGAGAAGGTGCCGCCGCCGTGGGGCACGAAGGTGTGCATGCCCATGGGCATCTCGCGGATGTCCTCGTCCACCCCGGCGATGCGCGCGGCCTCCCAGGCGTCGTCCTCGCTGGCCTCGGCGTAGGCCCCCATGATGTTGAAGAAGATGTTGCCCTGGATGAGCTCGCCGTTCTGGATCACCGCGCCGATCTGGCGGCGCACCTTCACCGGGTGCAACCGGGCCAGGTTCTTGCCGTCGTAGAGCACGGCCCCGGCCGCGGGCCGGTTGAACCCGAGCAGCAGGCCGAGGAGCGTGCTCTTGCCCGAGCCGGACTCGCCCACGATGGCCACGAACTCGCCCGGGGCGGCCTGGATGGAGACGTTCTGCAGGGCGGGCTCGCGCGCGCCTTCGTAGACGAAGCTCACGCCCGCCACCTGGATGGCCCCGCGCAGCTCGCCCGGGTCCTCCAGGGCGGCGTTGACCTCGGGCGCGGTCTCCAGCACGGGCAGGGCGCGCTGGTACATGGGCTTGATGAAGATGAGCGACACGCCCACGGTGCACAGGGAGGCCAGGGCCCCGGCGATCTGGCCCAGGGCGGAGTTGAAGCACAAAAAATTGCCCAGGCTCAGCGTCTGGAACAGCCCGGTGACGATGAACATGCCGAAGACCGTGATGCTGGAGAGCAGCGGCAGGGCCCCGGTGTAGACCGTCACCACGTTGGTGCCCTTGCCGATGCCGTAGCTGATCTTGCGCAGCTCGGTGAAGCTCTCCATCCACTTGGCGAAGGCGTTGGCCACGGCCCCGGAGGCGCGCAGCTTGTTGACGCCGGTGACCAGCTGCAACTCCAGCCCGGCCAGCTTGCCGATGACGTTCTGCATGGTGGCCTGGACCTTCATCTGGCGGCGCATGATGACCCAGGTGACCGCCAGCGTCAGCAGCAGCAGGCCCAGCACGGCCAGGGCCATGGGCCAGGAGTAGAAGAACAGCAGCACCATGTTGGTCAGGGCGTAGGACACCGAGAGCAGCAGGGTCTGGGCCACGCCGGAGAGCCGGGCCCGGATGTTGTCCGCCGCGGTGACGCGGTTGGCCAGGTCGCCCGCCGCGAACTTGGTGAAAAAGGCGCGCGGCAGCTGCAACAGCCGGGTGAAGATGGCCGACTGGAGGCTGAGCTGGGCCCGGCTCTCGGCCCGGAGCATGGCGAAGGCCCGGGTGAGCTCGAAGCAGGTGCTGCCGAACACGATCATCATCAGGCCGAAGAAGATCTGCCAGAGCAGGGCGTTGTCGCCGTTGGCGATGACCTTGTCCACGATGGTGGAGGTGGCCATGGGCACGGCGAAGCCGCACAGGCCGCCCAGGAGCCCGGTGAGCGCGATGGCGAAGAGCTCCCGGCCGCAGCCCCGGAACCCGAACATCAGCAGGCTCAGGGGCCGGGGTTTGCCCGGCGGCAGGGGCGGATAGAGCATCAGGGCCCGCGTCTCGAAGGCCGCGGCCCCGGCCTCGCCCACCGGGGCGCGCCCGGCCTGCGGGTCCGCGGCCTCGTAGCCCCGGCGGCCCGGGATGAGGGCCACGGGCCGCCGCTCCGTCCCTTCGGCGCGCCAGGCCAGCAGCGGGCCGGTGTCGTGCTCCCACCAGCGGCCGGTGAGGGTCACTTCACGCGAGAACACGTTGTTGTGCTCCAGCATGTCCTCCAGCTGGCGGCGCGGGTCGTCGTCCAGGCGGGGGGGCGGGGCGAAGCGGGCCCCCTGGGCCTCGCCCACCAGCCGCACGGCCTCGCACAGGGGCGAGGCGCTGCGCTTGGCCGAGCCGCCCTCGTCCTCCAGCACGTCGGCGGCGCGGTCGAGCGCCCGCTGGAACTCCGCGGTGCGGTGCCGCGCGCCCTGCACCAGGCGCATGAACTTCTTGATCTCGGCGTCGGCGAAGCGCTCGTAGGCCGCCTGCAGGGCCATGCGGTGGAACCCGGCCATGGCGTCCAGGAAGACCCCGGCCTCCACCACGGCCTCGGTGTCCACGCAGATGAGCCGGGTGGGCTCCTCCATCTCCAGCCACATGTTGCCGGTGAGGGGCGTGAAGGCCTCGCCCCCCAGGGGCTGGAGGCAGTCCACCCCGCCCAGGCGGGGCGCGCCGAAGTCCGGCCGGACCCAGAGCTCGGCCAGGGCCGAGACCCGGAACCCCTTGGGCAGGCGCACGTTCTTGCCCGCGCGCAGGGTCTTGGAGACCGAGGCGGGCGGGATGTCCGGGCAGAGCCAGGCCGCCACCTGGCGCACCAGGGGCAGGACCGCCTTGGCCCCCAGCTCGGGGTGCTTGCGGCAGCGGGCGACGAAGTCCTCGCGGTCCAGCGGCAGCAGGCGCGAGCCCTGGGCGGCCTCCAGGTAGACGCTCACCCCGGGCACGGCCGGGTCTTCGGCCAGGCCAAAGACGAAGCCGCCCGCCTCCACGTTGGCCAGCACCTCCGAGGCGCGCGGCAGGCCGCTGCCCGGGGCGGGCTCCAGCACCACGCTGGCCGAGCCCTCGGCCACGTTCCAGACCATGCCGGGGTCGTCCAGCACGATGCGATGGCGCGGGATGGCCGGACTCATGTGCCCTCCGACGCCACCAGGCGCATGTAGGCCCCCTTGCGGGCCATGAGCTGCTCGTGAGTGCCGCGCTCCACCACCTTGCCCCGGTGCATCACCACGATCTCGTCGGCGTCGCGCACGGTGCTCAGGCGGTGGGCCACCATGAGGCAGGTGCAGCCCCGGCGGCGCAGGTTGAAGTCCACCATGCGCTCCTTGATGGGATCGAGCGCGTTGGTGCTCTCGTCCAGGATGACGATGGACGGGTTGGAGACCAGGGCCCGGGCGATCTCCAGGCACTGGCGCTGGCCGCCCGAGAGGTTGGCGCCGTTCTCCAGCAGGGCCGCGTCGATGCCCCCGGGCATGCGCGAGACCACGTCCATGATGCAGGCGTCCTTGAGGGCCACCATGAGGGCGGCGTCCGGCACCGTGGGATCCCAGAGGGTGAGGTTCTCGCGCACCGTGCCCTGGAACAGAAATATCTGCTGATCCACCATCTGCACGGCGTCGCGCAGCACGAAGGGGGCGTACTCCTCGCGCGGGCGGCCGTCGATGAGCACCTGGCCGGACCAGGGCTTGTAGAGCCCGGCCGCGATCTTGGCCAGCGTGCTCTTGCCCGAGCCCGAGCCGCCCACCAGGGCCACCCGCGACCCCGGGGCCAGCCTCAGGTCGAAATGCTCGATGAGGGGCGGGTCCAGCGGGCTGTACCCGAAGGTGATGTCGCGCAGCTCCAGGCCGCCGTTGATGTACTGGGTCTGGAGCAGCACGGTGTCGTCGTCGGCCATCATGCCCTGGGTCTCGGCCTCCACCGGGTGCTCCAGCACGTCGTCCAGGCGGCGCAGGGCCGCGGACACGTCCTGCAACGTGCCGCCCAGGGCGGCCAGCTGGTTCACCGGGGTGAAGAGCATGGTGGCCAGGGTCTGGAAGGCCACCAGCTCGCCGATGGTCATGGCCCCGTGCATGACGCGCAGGGCCCCGAGCCCGAGGATGGCCGCGGTGGTCAGCCCGGTGAGCAGCACGGGCGCGGCCTGCATGACGTTGGAGATGGCCCCGAGCTTCTGGGCGGAGTCCATGGCCCCGGCGTGGTGCCCGGCCCAGAAGGCGAACACGTCCTGCTCCATGCCCTGGGACTTCACCGTGTCCATGGTCTGGAGCACGCCCATGGTGGTGGCGTCCACCTTGCCGCGCTCCTGGGCCTGGCGCATGAACTCGTCGCGCCGCAGGGGCCCGGCCGCCTTGAGCACCAGCACGTTGAGCACCACGGCCAGCACGGCGAAGAGCGTGAGCCAGACGTCGTAGAAGCACATGGCCAGCAGGTAGAAGACCGCCAGGACCAGGTTCAGGGCGGCGGAGGTGAACTGCGAGGAGAGCAGGCCGGAGAGCATCTCGTTGAGCTGGCTGCGCTGGGTGATCTCCGGGGCGTAGCGCTGGGAGAAGAACCGGCTGGGCAGCTGGAGCACGTGCCAGAGGAACCGGCTGGACGAGACCAGGGTGAACTTGGTCTGGAGTTTGAGGATGTAGTGCAGCTGGAGCGAGGTGAGGGTGTAGCGCAGCAGCAGGGTCAGGCCCATGGCGAAGAGCAGCGGCTCCACCCAGTTCATGTTGTGGGCCACCAGGACCTTGTCCACGAAGACCTTGGCGAAGACCGGGATGGCCAGGGAGGGCAGGACCAGCAGCAGGCTCAGCAGCACGATGAGCCACAGGGCGTCGTGCTCGCCGCTGATGCGGCTCTTGAGGCCCTCCCAGAGGTTGTAGCGCTCGCCCCCGGTGGTGAAGTCCGGCCCGGGGGTCAGCTCCAGCACCACGCCGGAATAGTCGCGCTCGAACTCCCGGTCCGTGACCGTGCGGTGGCCGTAGGCCGGGTCCGTGAGGTAGACCGTGCCGTTCCTCTGGCCGTCCACCACCAGGAAGTGGTTGTAGCGCCAGAAGACCACGGCGGGCAGCCGGGTGGACTCGAAGAGCTCGCGGGCGTCGCGCCGGAAGCCCTTGGCCTCCATGCCGTAGCTGGCGGCCACGCGGACCACGTTGGAGGCGCGGGACCCGTCGCGGTTGACCCCGCACTGCTCGCGCAGCTGGCTCAGGGGCACGAACCGGCCGTGGTGGGCCAGCACGCTGCCCAGGGCCGCCGCGCCGCACTCCACGGCCTCCATCTGGAGCACCACGGGCGTCTTGCCGCGCGGGCGGTTCCTGAACCCCAGCGTCCCGCCCTTGTCTTTTCGAAGGAGATGTTTCACGTTGCCGCCGCGCCGGTCGGTTCCTTTTCTCTCTTGTGCCTGAGAACCAGTAAAATTCCAAGCAATTTGCCGACACAAAAAAACTCGCGCCCCGGTGAAACTTTTCGATGACGGCCTGCATCTTAGCAGTGTCACGCGGCGGACCAGGCCCCTTGACCGCCGGAGAACCGATGAGGACCCCTCGCATGCCCATTCCCCCGCCTTCGGCCACCCCGGAGCAGGCCACGCTCCTCGAACTGCTCGACGGAATCGACGATCCCGGCGAGCGCGAGCGGCTGGTCCGCGCCTGGAAGGCCCTGGCCCCCCTGGCCCGGGTGGTGCAGATGCCCCCGCGCCCCACCGGCCGCCTGGCCGGAATCCTCGACGGCCCCGGGGCCGTGGGGGACGAACTCGACGGCCACGACCTGGGCATGGTGGTGGGCGGGTCCGGACCCGCCCCGGCCGCCGCCCCGGCGGGCGAGGCCTTCGACCTGGCCTGGCTGGCCGGAGCGGGCCCCGAACCCGCGGCCGACGCCTGCCCGGCGGCCCCCGGCGACGGCCGGGACGCCCGCCGCCGCCCGGACGAGGACCAGGGCGAGGACGAAAACGCGGACGAGAGCGCGGACGAGGGGTCCGATGCGAGCGCCCTGCTCCTGGGCGATGACGAAGACGACGCGGGCGGCGACGCGGGCCGCCCCGCCCCGACTTCCGAGGCCCTGCTGGGCGACGACGACGGCGATGTCTTCCTCTTCGGCGACGACGACGGCGACGCCCTCATCCCGGACTTCGACCCCGCCCGGGACCGGCTGCGCTTCGCCGGATTGCGGGGCCCCGACGACCTGGACGTGGCCCGCTGCGAGACCGGCACCCTGGTCACCTTCCGCCGCACCCGGCTGCTGCTGCAGGGCCTGCAGCTCGACGCCGCCCGGGTGCTCGGCCTGGTGGACGACGACTGATCTCCCCCGACACCAAACCCATGAGGACCGCATCATGAGCGCCAAATTCCGCTCCAAGACCCCCCAGATCACCCCTCCCCCCGTCGGCCCCTGCTCCCGGGCCGGACTCGACACCCAGGAACTGGGCGGCGACGACCTGCACGCCGTGGTGGGCGGGACCGACGGCCACACCACCGTCTACGGCTCCCAAGGCTCCGACACCCTCAACGCCGACCCGAACGGGTCCTACATGTACGGCTACGGCGGGGCGGACAGCATGGCCGGCGGCGACGGCGACGACGGCCTGGCCGGCGGCTCGGGCGAGGACACCCTTCTGGGCGGCGCGGGCGACGACACCCTGATCGGCCAGTCGGGCTCCGACATCCTCTTCGGCGGCGACGGCGACGACTCCCTTTCCGGCGGCTCGGGCAGCGACCTGCTCCTGGGCGGCGACGGCGACGACACCATGTCCGGCGGCACGGGCACCGACATGCTCCTGGGCGGCGACGGCGACGACCTCATGGCCGGCGGCGACGACGACGACTTCATGGCCGGCGGCGAGGGCGACGACACCCTCCTGGGCGGGGCGGGCCAGGACCTGATCTCCGACGGCGAGGGCAGCGACCTGGTGCAGGGCGGCGAGGGCGACGACATCATCCTGGCCTCGGCCGACGGCGCGGACGACACCTTCGAGGGCGGCGAGGGCGACGACATCTTCGCCTGGAGCCCCACCGGCAGTGGCCACGACACCTTTGACGGCGGCGCGGGCGACGACACGGTGGCCCTGGGCCTGCCCGAGGGGGCGGACAGCCTGCAGGACGCCCTGGACCAGAACCTGCTCTCCCTGAGCCTCACCGACGCCAACGGCGACCCCGTGGACGTCACCGCGGACATGTTCGACGAAAACGGCAACCTGACCCTGCCCGAGGGCGTCTCCGGCGTCATCACCGGCGCCGACGGCTCCACCCTGGCCTTCACCGGCGTGGAGTCCATCGTGAACATCGACACCCCCGACCTGGTCCAGTTCGGCGCGGACACCATCCTCGGCGGCGAGGGCGGCGACATCCTGGCCGGCGACAGCGGACGCGACTTCATCTCGGGCGGGGACGGCAACGACCTGCTCTTCGGCGCGGGCGGCAGCGACACCCTCTCGGGCGACAACGGCAACGACGATCTCTACGGCGGCGAAGGCAACGACGAGCTCCACGGCGGCACGGGCAACGACTACCTGGACGGCGGCGAGGGTCACGACTACCTGGCCGGCGGCGAAGGCAACGACGGCCTGGCCGGCGGCGAGGGTCAC
>JBFWIY010000079.1:0-8750 GCA_050255855.1 Desulfovibrionaceae bacterium | reverse complement strand
GCAGGACGGCCTGCTCCGGCCCACCCCGGCCGGGCGGAGCGACCCCGCCCGATGACCGGCCGCCTCCTGGACCTGACCCTGCCCGTGCACGCCGGGACCCCGGCCTGGGAGGGCAGCCCCGGGGTGCGCCTGGACCTGCGCCTGGCCATGGCCCGGGGCGCGGGCTCGGACGACTCCTTCCTGGCCTGCGACTGCCACGCGGGCACCCACGTGGACGCCCCCTGCCACCGCCTGCCCGGGGCCCCGGGGGCCGACGCCCTGGACCTGGAGGTCCTGTGCGGGCCCGCGAGCCTGCGCGACGTGCCCGGCCGCCCGGGCCTGGACGCCGCGGACCTGGCGGCCCTGGACCTGCCCGCGGACTGCCGCCGCCTGCTCCTGCGCACGGACAACACCCGCCGCGGCCTCTACGCCCGGCCCTTCACCCACGACTACTGCGGCCTCACCGAGTCCGGCGCGGCTTGGTGCCTGGAGCGCGGCCTGGGCCTGGTGGGGCTGGACTATCTTTCCGTGGCCCGCTTCGAGGAATCCGGCCCGGTGCACCGGCGGCTGCTGGCCGCCGGGGTGGTGCTGCTGGAGGGGCTGGACCTCTCCGCCGCCCCGGAGGGCGACCACGAACTCTTCTGCCTGCCCCTGCGGCTCGTGGGCGCGGACGGCGCGCCCGCCCGGTGCGTGCTGCGCCTGGGGGCCGGGCCGCGTCCATCCATGCAAGAATCCAGTGAGGAACCGACATGAAGGTGCTGATTACCGCTCCCTATTTCCAGCCCGTGCTGGACCGCTTCCGCCCGGAATTCGAGGCGCGAGGCATCGAACTGGTGGTCCCCCCGGTGCGCGAGCGCCTGGAGGAGGCCGAACTGCTCGGCCTGGTGGGGGACATCGACGGGGTCATCTGCGGCGACGACCGCTTCACCCGCCGGGTCATCGAGGCCGCCCCCCGGCTCAAGGTGCTCTCCAAGTGGGGCACGGGCATCGACTCCCTGGACCAGGCGGCCTGCCGCGAGCGCGGCGTGGCCGTGCGCAACACCCGCGACGCCTTCAGCCAGGCCGTGGGCGACACCGTGCTCGGGCTCATGCTCAGCTTCGCCCGCAACATCCCCTGGATGGACCGGGCCATGAAACGCGGCCACTGGGAGAAGATCCAGGGCCGCTGCCTGCACGAGTGCACCCTGGGCGTGGTGGGCGTGGGCGACACGGGCTCGGCCGTGGTGCGCCGGGCCAAGGGCTTCGGCATGCGCCTGCTGGGCAACGACATCCGCGAGATCGACCCGGGCTTTTGCCGCGAAACCGGCCTGACCATGACCGGCCTGGACCAGCTCCTGGCCGAGGCGGACTTCGTGAGCGCCAACTGCGACCTCAACCCCACCAGCCACCACCTCTTCACCGACGAGCGCTTCGCCCGGATGAAGCCCGGCGCGGTGTTCATCAACTGCGCGCGCGGCCCGGTCATGGACCAGGCCGCCCTGATCCGCGCCCTCCAGGCCGGACGCATCGCCGGGGCCGGGCTGGACGTGTTCGAGGACGAGCCCCTGCCCGCGGACAGCCCGTTGCTCCAGATGGACAACGTGCTGCTCTCGCCCCACAACGCCAACTCCAGCCCGGCGGCCTGGGAGCGCATCCACCGCAGCACCCTGGATCACCTGTTCGAGGAGCTGTTCCGTGACTGAGCCCGAGGCCTCCAACGCGGTCCGCGCCGCCCTGGTGACCGGCGCGGCCCGGGGCATCGGCCGGGCGGTCTGCGCCCGGCTGGCCGCCGCGGGCTGGGGCGTGGTGGGCCTGGATCTGGATATGGACCCGGCCGCCGCCCCCCTGCCCGGGGTGCTGGCCCGGCGCGGGGACGTGGCCGCCGAGGCCGACCTGGCCGCGGCCGTGGCCGCGGTCCTGGAGCGCTTCGGCCGCCTGGACGCCGTGGTGAACAACGCCGCGGTCCAGCCCTCCGCCGCGCTCCTGGACACCCGCCCCGAGGACTGGGCCCGGGTGGTGGACGTGAACCTGGCCGCGCCCTGGCGGCTGGTGCGCGCGGCCCGGGCCGCCCTGGCCGCGTCGCGCGGGGCCGTGGTCAACGTGGCCAGCGTGCACGCCCTGGCCACCTCCCCGGGGCTGGGGGCCTACGCCGTGAGCAAGGGCGGCCTGGCGGCCATGACCCGCACCCTGGCCCTGGAGCTGGCCGCCCAGGGCATCCGCGTCAACGCCGTGCTGCCCGGCGCGGTGGAGACCCGCCTGCTCCGCGTCGGCCTGGAGCGCGACCCCGACCCCGCGGCCGCCCGGGCCGTGCTCTGCGCCCGCACCCCCCTGGGCCGCGTGGGGCGGCCCGAGGAGATCGCCGAGGCCGTGCTCTTCCTGGCCGACGGCGAGCGCTCCGGGTTCATCACCGGCCAGTGCCTGGCCGTGGACGGCGGGGCCCTGGCCCGCCTGGGGACCGAGTGACATGAGCGACCGGACCGACACCCCGCGCCTCACCGCGCTGTTGCCCATGAAGGGCCATTCCGCCCGGGTGCCGGGCAAGAACCTGCGCCCCCTGCTGGGCCGCCCGCTCTTCCACTGGACGGCCGCGGCCCTCCAGGCCTCGGACCTGGTGGAGCGCATCGTGGTGAACACCGACAGCGAGGCCATCGCCGAGTCCGTGGCCGCGCACTTCTCCAAGGCCGTGGTGCACTGGCGGCCCGAGGCCATCCGCGGGGACGAGGTGTCCATGAACCGGATCATCGCCGACGACCTCTCCCGGCTGGAGGGCGAGCACTTTCTCCAGACCCACAGCACCAACCCGCTGCTCGCCACGGCCACCATCCAGGCCGCGGTGCGCGCCTATTTCGCGGGCCTGCCCGGCCACGACTCCCTGTTCACGGTGACGCCCCAGCGCAAGCGCTTCTACTGGCCGGACGGGCGGCCCGTGAACCACGACCCGGCCGTGCTCCTGCCCACCCAGGACCTGCCCCCGCTCTTGGAGGAGAACTCCAACCTCTACCTCTTCAGCCGGGCCTCGTTCCGGGCGGCCGGGCAGCGGCGCATCGGGCTCACGCCCCAGCTCTTCCCCATGGACCCGCTGGAGGCCCTGGACATCGACGAGGAATCGGATTTTCACATGGCCGGGCTGCTCCTGGCCGGCCGCGCCGGCCGCGCCGGGGCCTGAGCGCCGGCGCAGGAGGGCGGCACGGTCGGGGTGGCGCTGGCTCCTCCGCAGAATTGCAAGAATGTAAGCGGGTGTGTATTCACGTTATCTGATCCGGTCGTGGCGGCCGGGCCAGGCTCTGGACACAAGCCGGGGAGGGCACATGGTCAAGGTGGCGCTGGTCTCCATGTACAGTGGCAAGAATTTAGGCGTGCGGGTCCTCACGTCCATTCTGCGCGGCCATGGCCACGAGGTGCATGCGGTGTTCTTCAAGGACGACCTCAGCCGCTCCCTGGCCGCGCCCCTGGACCACCCCCGCAACTACCAGCTGCTGACCAACTTCGACCTGCTGGGCTTCGGCTACGACGTGGCCCCCTGGACCGAACGGGAGGTGGACCTGCTCTGCGGCCACCTGGCCGGACTGGACCCGGACGTCATCGGCTTCAGCCTCATGAGCTGTTTCGACGAGCTCATCGGGCCGCTGGCGGCGCGGGTCCGGGCGGCCTGCCCGCGCAGCCTGCTGGTGGCCGGGGGCCACGGCCCCACCTACCGCCCCCGGCATCACGCCGCCCTGTTCGACGCCGTGCTGGTGGGCGAGGGCGAGATCGCCTTTCCCGAGTTCCTGGCCGCCTGGCCGGACCGCAAGGCCATGTTCCGCGCGCCCAACGTGGGCCGCCTGGACCGGGGCGGGCGCTACCGCCAGAACGGCCTGGCCCCCCTGGTGGACCTGGCCGACGTGCCCCAGCCCCTGTTCCACGACGCGGGCACCGCCGTCATCCACGACGACCGGCTGGTGCGCGAGGACCTCTTCGCCAACCGGGACTATCTCATCATGGCCGGGCGCGGCTGCGTGCAGAACTGCACCTACTGCTGCAACGGCCAGTTCAAGCGGCTCTACGCCGGGGCCCGGGGCGGGGCGCGCATCCGCCGCAACCGCCCCCTGGACCCGGTGCTGGAGGAGCTGCGCCAGGCCAAGGCCCGGGGCGCGGCCATGATCTCCTTCCTGGACGAGTACATCGTGGGCGACTCCGCCTTCATCATCGAGCTGTTCCGGCGCTACCGGGAGGAGATCGACCTGCCCTTCACCGCGGTGCTCCACCCGGAGCAGGTGCTCGGCAACCCGGCCATCCTGGACGCGGCCGTGGAGGCGGGCATGGTCCACGCCACCATCGGGGTCCAGTCGGGCAGCGAGCGGGTCTGCGCGGAGATCTTCCGGCGCAAGACCAACAAGCGGACGGTCATGGACTACGCCGCCCTGGCCAAGAGCCGGGGGCTCCGCCTCACCTACCACCTGATCTTCGGCAACCCCCTGGAGACCGAGGAGACCATGGCCCAGACCCGGGCCTTCATGCGCACCGTGCCCTTCGACTTCGGCCGGGACACGGTGTTCTGCTTTCAGCTCACCCTGTTCCCGGGCACGCCCATCGAGGCCATGGTGCGCGAGGCCGGGGCCGAGCTGCCCCCCAGCGACACCTGGCTGCGCCAGGCCCTGCTCTGCCAGGCGGCCATGGCCGCGCCCGGGGACGAGGCCGGGTACCGGGCCTGCATGGAGGACCTCCAGGCCCTGCCCACCCCGGAGCTGGCGGTCCGGGCCCGGGAGCTCTACTACCGCCGCCTGTTCGCGGCGGGGCGGCCCGTGACCTCCGAGCTGGCCTACGACTACTACCGGGCCATCCTGCCCCTGGTCCCGGACCGGCGCGTGCTGGCCTGGGGCGCGGGCGGGGCCTTTGCGCAGCACAAGGACGTGCTCGGGGGCCGGGAGATCGTCTGCGTCATCGACAAGGACCCGGCCAAGCACGGCGCCAGCGCGGCCGGGGTGCGGATTTGCGGGCCCGAGGCCCTGGACGAACACCCGGACATGCCGGTATTCATCTTCTCGGCCTATCGCCGGGAGATCCTGGGCGAGCTGGGCAAAAGCCATCCCGGCCGCCGGGTGTACTGACCGACCGCCGCGGACGGAAGGGGGCCACGACACATGGACGAGACGCGCATCCGGGCCGGAGAGTTTTCCCGCGAGGCGGACCGGCGGCTGGACGAGGGGCGGCTGGCGGCCGCGCTGCTCGACGGCCGCGGCCCCGGGGTCATGGTGGACGTGGGCGCGCACCACGGCGGCTCGGCCAAGCCCTTTCTGGAGCGCGGCTGGACCGTGCACGCCTTCGAGCCCGACCCGGACAACCGGGCCGTGCTCCAGCGCCTCTGGGGCGCGCACCCGAACATCCGCATCGACCCCCGGGCCGTGGGCGAGCGGGCCTCGGCCGCCGCGGACTTCTACGCCAGCGACGAGAGCACCGGCATCAGCGGCCTGAGCGCCTTCACCCCCGGGCACCGGCGCATCGGCGCGGTGGAGGTGGTGCGCCTGGACCAGGTGCTGGCCGAACGCGGCGTGACGCGGGTGGATTTTCTCAAGATCGACACCGAGGGCTTCGACCTCTTCGTGCTCCGGGGCTTTGACTGGGAGACCCTGCGCCCCGCGGCCGTGCTCTGCGAGTTCGACGACGCCAAGACCGTGCCCCTGGGCTACGGGTTCCACGACCTGGCCGGGTTCCTGGCCGCCCGGGGCTACCACGTGCTGGTGAGCGAGTGGCACCCCATCGTGCGCTACGGCATCCCGCACCAGTTCCGCCGCCTGGCGGACTATCCCTCGGTGCTGGCGAACCCCGCGGCCTGGGGCAACCTGCTGGCCCTGGCCGAGCCCCCGGACGAGGCGCGCCTGGCCGAGGCCCTGCGGGGGCTGCTGGCGTGAGCGGGCGGCCGGGGCGGGGACTCCCGCCGGGCCGGGTTTGCCCGGCGCTTCCCGGATGTCCTGAAAGGATTCGGCGGCGGGGTCAGTCCTCGGCCCGGCCGCCCTCGCGTCGGGCCTGATCGGCCAGGGCCAGGGCCTCGGCCTCCCGGCCCGCCCGGCGCAGGTCCATGATGCGCTGGGACACGGCCGCGCCCTGGTGGCGGCGCTCGAAATACTCCCGGGTCATGCGCCAGGCGGGCACGTGGTGGCGCACCACGGCCGCCGGGGTGTACATGACCTTCTTGCCCAGCCCGTGGATGCGCTCCTGGATCTCGGTGTCCTCGTGACCCAGCAGGGCCCGGCCCATGCGGCCCAGGTCCGGGTCGAAGCGCCCCAGCCGCTCGAAGACCTCCATGCGGAAGGAGCAGTTCACCCCGATGACCCGCTCGGGCCAGGCCAGGGGCCGCTCCACCGGCCCCCACTCCACCAGGCTCAGGGACCGGAAATAGCGCTCGTCCAGCCAGTCCGGCCGCGGGGCGTCCCAGATGGGCAGCACCGCCCCGCCCACGGCCCAGGCCTCGGGGATGCGGGCGTACACGTCCAGCAGGGCGGCCAGCCAACCCGGGTCGGCCTCGGCGTCGTCGTCCAGAAAGGCGGCCACCGGGGCGCGGGCCGCGTCCAGCCCGGTGTTCCGGGCCACGGCCAGGCCGGTGACCGGCTCGGCCACGTAGCGCGCCGGGGCGAAGCCCGCGCAGAAGGCCCGGGCGATCTCCGGCGTGGCGTCGCCGGAGCCGTTGTCCACCACCACGATCTCGAAGGCCTCGGGGGGCAGGGTCTGGCGGCGCAGGCTCTCCAGGGCCGGGGCGAGCAGGGCGGCGTTGTCGCGGGTGCAGAGGATGACCGAGATCTCGGGCGCGGGCATGGCGGCTCCTAGCGGGGGGCGGCGGGAAAGAGGTTCGCGAAGTCCACCCGGGGGAAGACCTCCAGCATGCCGCCCGCCGAGGCGTTGCACACCCGGCGGCCCGCGGCCTCGAAGGCCTGGCGCGCCCGCCAGTAGGCCAGCTCCATGCGCCAGAGCAGCGGGTCGTGCCAGCGCTTGCCCTTGCCGAAGTAGGCCGGGTGGATGTGGTTGGGGTCGTCCGAGGCCGAGGTGATGCAGGCGCCCTCCACCCGGGCGTCGGCCGGGATGCGGTAGCTGTGGTCGAAGCCCGCCAGGTAGACCTCGGAAAATCCCATGAAGTAGGCCAGCTGCAGGTTGAGGTAACTGACCGTGCCGCCCACCCACAGGCGCTCGGCCGCGTCCGGGCCGAAGTGCGGAAAGTCCGGGTAGTTCTCGTAGTCGAAGACCACGTTCATCCAGGTCACGTCCGGGGCGTCGTCCAGGCAGTACTGGAGGTAGCGGCCGAAGAAGCGCTGCATGCCCGTGAGGGCGTTGATGGCCGCGGCATTGTCCTCGGCCACGAAGGTGTCCTCCACCACGTAGTAGGTGGGTTGGAAGCCCATCTCGTCGAAGATGTGGAACAGGCCGTTGACCCCGAAGGTGATTTCGCCCTTGAGGCGTGGGAGGTCCAGGCGCTTCAGGCTCGGGCCGTTGCCCAGGATGAAGCAGCGCTGCCCGGCGTGGCGGTTGCGGAAGGTCTCCATGGCCGGGCCCCGGTGGGCCGTGGGCCGCACGTCGGCCGGGAACAGGGAGCGCCGCCCCGCGGCCAGGCGCGCGGCCTCCACCCGGGCGGTCAGGGCCGCGGGCGCGGCCCCGGGTCCGGCGGCCCATTCCAGCCGGTTGAGCACGGACAGGGCCGGGTCGTGGCGGCCCTGGTCCAGCAGGGCCTCGGCCCGGGCCAGCTCGGCCGGGGCCTGCTCCCGGGCCAGTTCGGCCGGGGTGCGTTCGGGCAGGCCCGGGGCGGCCAGGTCCGGGTTGGGGCGGTGGAAGGGGGCGCGGAAGGCCCCCACGATGGTCTGGGCGTAGTTGAAGAAGGTCAGGTCCGCCAGGGCGCGGCGGCCGGATTCGTCCAGCGGGGCCGGGCGCTCCGGGAGGGCCATGAGCCCGGCCAGGTGGCGGGCCAGCTCGGCCGTGGTGCGGGCCGTGGCGCGGACGCCCGGGCTCCCGGCCAGCCCGGGGGGCAGGTCGTAGCCCGCGAAGACCGCCGCCGGGCAGCCCCGGGCCAGGGCCTGCATGGTGCTCATGTTCCAGTCCGCGGACTGGGTGCAGACAAAGGCCGAGGCCGCGTCGAAGAGCCCGCGCATGGCCGCGTCGTCCACCGTGCCCAGGAAGCGGACCTGGGCCCCGATGCCCAGGAGGTCCGCCAGCCCGCGCAGCTCGTCCCGGTAGGGCTCGTGTTCGGGCAGGCACTGCCCGGCCACCCACAGGGCGGCGTCGGCCAGGGCCTCCGGGGCCTGCCGCCGGGCCAGGGCGAAGGCCGCCAGGGCCAGCGCGATGTTCTTTTCCCGGGTCATGCGGGAGAAGCAGAGCACGCCCCGCTCCCGGCCCAGGCCAAAGGCCGTGCGCACGTCCGCGCCGGGGCCCGCCGCCCCGGCCTCGGGCACGGCCGTGGCCCAGACCACGTTTTCCGGGGCCAGGTTGCAGGCGGCCCGGGTCTCGCGGGCCGAGCGCGGGGTGAGGCAGAAAGTGCGGTCCAGGCCGTGGATGGCCTGCTTGATGGTCCGGCAGCGGGCCAGCCGCGCCGGATCGCTCGGGCAGAGGTCGGCCGGGGCGTGGTCCAGCCGGTCCAGCCGGTCCAGGCCGTCCAGCACCGTGCCGGCGTCCGGCCGGGGGGAGCGCGCCGTGGCCTCGCGCAGCCGCCGCAGGGCCAGCACCACGTGGCCGCAGATGGCGGGCAGGGGGCAGGCCCGGGCCAGGGCCGGGGCGTCGGCCGCGCCGCTGTCCAGGGGCAGCACGGCCGGGTCCCACTTCCAGAGCTGGTCGTG
>JBFWIY010000078.1:0-8777 GCA_050255855.1 Desulfovibrionaceae bacterium | reverse complement strand
GGGAAAGAATCCCGGGGGGGACATCGTGAACATCGCCCTGGTCATCTCCTCGCTCTCCCCCGGCGGCGCCGAAAACGTTCTGGCCCTCATCGCCGACCGCCTGGCCCGGCGCGGGCACGGAGTGCACATCGTCACCCTGGACGACGCGCCGCCGGGCGCGCCCCTGCATCCCTCCGTGACCTGCCACCAGCTGGGGCTCACAAGGCCCGCGGCGAACATCATGCAGGGAATCATGGCCAACCTGCGCCGCGTCCGCGCCCTGCGCCGGACCATCCTGTCCCTCGCCCCGGACGCGGTTCTGTCCTTCATGGACACCACCAACGTGCTCACCCTGCTGGCCGTGGGGCGACGGCTGCCGGTGGCGGTGGCCGAACGCATCCATCCGGTCCGCCGGCACATCGGCCCCGTATGGTCCCGACTCAAGCACTGGAGCTACCGCCGCGCCGCGGTCGTGGCGGTCCAGACGCAGGACATGGCGGACCATTTCGCTGGACGGTTCCCGTGCACCATCATCCCCAACCCGGTGCCCCCCTGCCCCGCGACGGCCGAAAACCGCCCCGACCGCCCCCGGGTAATCGCCATGGGCCGGCTGGTCCCCCAGAAGGGCTTCGACCTCCTGCTGCGGGCCTTTTCCGGTTTGGCCAAGAAATTTCCGGTGTGGGACCTCTTCATCTACGGCGAAGGCCCGCAACGGCCCGAGCTCGAAACCCTGGCCGCAACGCTCGGCCTGGACGGCCGGGCCTTCCTGCCCGGCTGGACGCAGACCCCCCGCGCCGAACTGGCCCAGGCCGAGGTCTTCGCCCTGGCCTCGCGCTACGAGGGCTTCCCCAACGCCCTGTGCGAGGCCATGGCCTGCGGCCTGCCCGTCGTGGCGACCGACTGCCCTTCCGGCCCCCGGACGATCATCCGCCAGGATGTGGACGGGCTCCTGGTGCCCCCGGAGGACACCGCCGCCCTGGCCGACGCCCTGGCCCGGCTCATGGCCGAGCCCGGCCTGCGGGCCCGGCTGGGACATAGGGCCAAGGACATCAGCCGACGATTCCAGGTCGATATGGTCATCGACATGTGGGAGAACCTCTTGCAGGCCCTGGCCCGGCCGGGAACAACGGGAAACTGACATGTGCGGCATCACCGGCTTCCTTTCTCCCGCCTCCGCCACCGAGGCCACCGAGGACACGCTGCTCCGCCAGGTCCGGGCCATGGCCGACGCCCTGGCCCACCGCGGCCCGGACGACTCCGGCCTCTGGACGGACCCCGCGGCGGGCGTGGCCCTGGGCCACCGTCGCCTGTCCATCCTGGACCTCTCCCCCCTGGGCCGCCAGCCCATGACCTCGTCCTGCGGGCGCTACGTCATCTGCTACAACGGCGAGGTCTACAACCACCGGGAACTGCGGCGCGAGCTGGAGACCGCGGGCCACGCCTTCCGCGGCGGCTCGGACACCGAGACCATGCTGGCGGCCATCGTCCAATGGGGGCTCTCCGCGGCCGTGCGGCGTTTCGTGGGCATGTTCGCATTCGCCCTGTGGGACCGCGCCGGGCGCACCCTGCACCTGGTGCGCGACCGGCTGGGCATCAAGCCCCTGTATTACGGCCGGGCGGGCAAGGACTTCGTCTTCGGTTCCGAACTCAAGGCCCTGCGCGCCCACCCGGCCTTCGACCGTCCCCTGGACCGCGACGCCCTGTGTCTCTACTTCCGCCACAACTACATCCCCGCCCCCCACTCCATCTACCAGGGCGTGCGCAAGCTGGAGCCCGGCGTCATCCTCAGCCTGGGCCCGAACGGCCGAGAGCGGAGCGAGACCTACTGGTCCGCCCGTCAAGTCTGGCTGGACGGAATGGAGCATCCCTTCTCGGGAGACGAGGCCGAGGCCGAGACGGAGTTGGAGCGCCGCCTGGCCGAGGCCGTGGAGTCCCGCATGTTGGCCGACGTGCCCTTGGGGGCCTTCCTCTCCGGCGGCGTCGACTCCTCCACCGTGGTGGCCCTCATGCAGCGCCACAGCGCCCGGCCGGTGAAGACCTTCTGCATCGGATTCTCCGAACCGGAATACAACGAGGCGGACCACGCCCGGGCCGTGGCCGACCACCTGGGCACCGACCACACCGAGCTCATCCTGACCCCGCGCGACCTGCTGGAGGTGGTGCCTCTCATCCCTCGATTCTGGGACGAGCCTTTTTCCGACTCCTCGCAAATCCCCACCTACTGCGTCAGCCGCCTGGCCCGGCAGGCCGTCACCGTGAGCCTCTCGGGCGACGGCGGGGACGAACTCTTCGCCGGGTACGACCGCTACTTCTGGGCCCGACGCTGGCGCTGGGTGGAGCCTATCCCCCGGCCCCTGCGCCGCCTGGCCGCGGCCCTGGGCGGGCTGGTGCCCGAGCCGGTCTGGGGGCTGCTCGGCCGGCAGGCCCGGCGCCTGGCCCGACGGCTGGACGCCCTGGGCTGCCGGGACTTCCAACAGTTCTACCGCCACCTGCTCTCCCACCAAAAACACCCGGAACGCCTTGTCCTCGGGGCCGCCGAACCGGACACCGCCCTCAGCCGCCCGGAGACCGCCCCCCTGGACCGCATCCGGTTCATGTCCCTGCTCGACGTGCGGACCTACCTGCCCGACGACATTCTGACCAAGGTGGACCGGGCCAGCATGGCCGTGGCCCTGGAGGCCCGGGTGCCCCTGTTGGACCACAGGGTGGTGGAGTTCGCCGCCACCCTGCCCACCGCCATGCTGGCGGAGGCCGGGCGGGGCAAGCGGCTGCTGCGCCGGGTGCTCTCCCGCCATGTGCCCTCCGCCCTGGTGGACCGCCCCAAGAAGGGCTTCGCCGTGCCCATCGAGCACTGGCTCGGCCACGAGCTGCGCGAGTGGTGCGAGTCCCTGCTCGACCCGCGGCGCATGGCCGAGGACGGCGTCCTGGACGCCTGGGCCGTGGCCCGCATGTGGCGCGAGTTCCTGGCCGGGCGAACGCAGTGGCACTACTACCTCTGGGACGTGCTCATGTTCCAGGCCTGGCGGCGGGAGTGGCCGTGATGCGGGTCTGCCTGCTCATTCCCTCCCTGGATGCCGGAGGCGCGGAACGGCAGTTCGTGCTCACGGCCAACGGCCTGGCCGCCCGGGGGCACGCCGTGTGCGCGGCGCTCTTCCGCCGCCGCGGGCCCCTGCTGGCCGACCTGGCCCCGGAGGTGGAGGTCCACGACCTGCGCAAGGGCGGCAAGGCCGATGTGGCCGGGTTCCTCTGGCGCACGGCCCGTTTCCTGCGCGGCCGGAGGCCCGACGTGCTCTACAGCTTCCTGGGCGTGCCCAACATCGTCTCCGCCCTGCTCGGGCCCCTGCTTCCCGGTACCGCCGCGGTCTGGTCCCTGCGGGCCTCGGACATGGACCTGAGCCGCTACTCCCGTCTGGCGCGCTGGTGCTGGGCCGCCGAACGCCGTCTCTCCCGCCGCGCCCGGCTGGTGCTGGCCAACTCCGAGACCGGACGGCGCTACGCCCTGGCCAACGGCTTTCCGGCCGACCGGCTCCGCGTGGTGCCCAACGGCATCGACACCGACCGCTTCCGGCCCGACCGGGCCCGGGGCACGGCCTTCCGCGCTGGGCTGGGCTGCGGCCCGGAGCACATTCTGGTGGGCTTGGTGGCCCGTCTGGACCCCATGAAGGACCACGCCACCTTCCTGGCCGCCGCCCGACTGGCCGCGGACCGCGACCCCGCCCTGCGTTTCGTATGCGTGGGCGAGGGCGGCCTGGGCCCGGCCCTGCGCCGCCGCGCCGCAGACCTGGGCCTGGACGGCCGCCTCACCTGGACCGGCTTCCAGGCGGACATGCCCACCGTGTACAACGCCCTTGACGTGGCCTGCCTGACCTCGCGCACCGAGGGCTTCCCCAACGTGCTGGGCGAGGCCATGAGCTGCGGAGTGCCCTGCGTGGCCACGGACGCGGGCGACTCGGCCGACATCCTGGGGGGGCTTGGGACGGTGGTGCCGCGCGGCGATCCCGCCGCCCTGGCCGCCGCCCTGGCGGACACCGCCGCCGGGGTGCGCGCCGGGCAGGTCCCGGACACCCGTCCCCGCATCGTAGACGGGTTCTCCCTGGCGCGCATGCTGGAGCGCACCGAGGCCCTGCTCCGGGAGGCGGCCCGGGCATGAGGCGCGGGCGTCCCGGCTCGACGAGCTGATCTTCGGCTGCCTGCCCGTGGGGGCCTGCGGCGCCCTGTTCTGCGACGGCGGCGTGCCCCTGAACGGCCATGACGCGGCCCTCCGCGAACGCTTCGCCCGGGGCCGGGGGCGCTGGCCACATCCCTGTGCGGCGCCGCTGCTCCCGAAGGGGCCACGCTGGTACGCCCCGGCCCTGGTCCTGAGCCTGCTCAGGCCGGCTGCCCTGTTTCCACCCTGCGGGGTTCAGCCCCTTCACCTACGTCCGGTTCTGAGCCCGCCTAAGGCGCGGCGACCCCGAGCAGAGCCCGGTCGAGCAGCCCGAGCAGGACCTCGCCGCCGCGTCGGCTCAGGTGGACGTTGTCGTGGAAGCAGCCCGGATCGTCCGCCGGGAAACCCGAGTCCGGGGCGTTCATGTCCAGCACCCGATCTCCGGGGGCGAAAAGGGCGTCCACCTCCCGGGCGTAGGCCTCGTAGGCGGCGCGATGCAGCGCGTAGAGCGGTCGGGGGATGGGATGGTGGTAGGCCAGCACCGGCACCCCGCGGGCGTGGGCCGTGTCCAGCACGCCGCGCAGGCAGTCCAGGGCGGCCGGATTCGGGTCGAAACGCGGCGGCCCGGCTTCGCGCTGCTCCGCCACCAGGGCCTCCAGGCGGGCAGCGTCCAGGTCGGGCGCGCCCGGCTCGGGCAGACGACTGCCGTTCCAGCTCTCCCGGTAGGGGTCCCGCTCCGGAAACAGGAGATCGTAGAGCTTGTACCCGTAAAAGCGCAGGGTAAAGAGCGAACCGTAGGTGCTGCGCACCAAGTGGGGGGAGAGCTCCGAAGTCTTCATGACGGCGTTCTTGGTCAGATAGGGGTCCAGGCAGACCACCAGGGCGCGCATCCGACCGCGCTCCAAGGCGCTGCGGGCGGCCGGGGCCACCTCGCAGAGGTTGGCCCCGTTCATGGAGAGGTTGTAGGTGCGCAACCCGCCCAGCCGCCCCGGGTCGGGCAGCACGGCGGAGGACGAGGACCCGATGAGCACGGCCTCGTAGTTGGACGGGATGTAGCGCAGGGAGAACAGGTACTTGGTGGCCCGGTTGTAGGTCCAGACGCGCAGGCTCCCGGCCGGGTGCTCCCGGTGCAGCCCGAACTCGTCCAGGGCCACGTTGCCCCCCATGCCCCCCAGGACCATCAGGGCCGCAAGCGCCAGGCAGGAGAAGACGTAGGTTCTAGAAGTCAAAGTAGAGAAACACCTTTTCCGGAAACGAGTTGATGTAGACCAGGCCGATCACCAGACAGGCAGTGGTGAGCAGCAGCCGACCCCGGCTCGGGGCGAAGTTCGGACCAACCATCTGGTGGCTGTTGGGCATGGTGAAGGTCCAGACTCCGGCCGCCGCCGCCACCAGCGTGCCCGTAAGCAGATCGAAGCCGCCCATGCCGTGGAACAAGGCGGACTCCGCAAGCCCCGCCAGCAGCCCGGCCGGGCCTGCCGCCGGGGTCAGGGACGGGAACAGCCCATGGCCCCCGGCCAGGTCCCCCAGCATGACGCAGGCCCCGCCCGCGCTTGGAGCCCGGAAGAAGCACAGGGAGACCACCGTGACCGCGAAGGTCAGCACCTGGCCCACCAGTCCGGGCAGGCGTACCCCGCGCCGCCGCCAGAGATGGTTCACGATGAGCGCCGCGCCGTGGATGCCGCCGAAGATAATGAAGGTCCAGGCCGCGCCGTGCCACAGCCCGGCCACCAGCATGGTCACGCCGATGCCCAGCAGGGACTTGCCCAGGGTGAACCGCCCCAGGGAGCGCACCAGCGGGGTGTAGATGTAGGCGGTGATGAAGTTGCTCAGGGTGATGTGCCAGCGCCGCCAGAACTCGATGATGTCCCGGGACTTGAAGGGGCTGTCGAAGTTGATGGGCAGCCGGATGTTGAACAGCAGGGCCGCGCCGATGGCCATGTCCATGTAGCCGCCGAAGTCGTAGTAGAGCTGGAAGGTGTAGCTGAGGATGGCGGCCAGGGACTCCACGGCCGAGAGCCCGGCCGGAGCGGCGAACCCGGCGTCGGCCACCCGGGCGAAGGTGTCGGCCACCACCACCTTCTTGAACAGCCCGATGGCAAAGTAGGTCAGGCCCCGGGCCATGTTGCCGAAATCCGGCCGCTTGGTGGCCGGGTCGGCCAGCTGGGGCATGATCTCACTGTGGTGCACGATGGGCCCGGCGATGAGCTGCGGGAAAAAGGCCACAAAGGTGGCATAGTCCAAAAGGTCGCCAGGCCGGGCCCGGCCCTCGCGCACGTCCACCAGGAAGGCGATCTGCTGCAGGGTGAAGAAGCTGATGGCCAGGGGCAGGACCAGACGCGGGGCCGTGAAGGAATCCCCGACCAGGACAGCCAGGTTCTCCATGAAGAAATTCCGGTACTTGAAATAGCCGAGCAGGAATATGTCGAAGAGCAGGCCGAGGGCCAACAGGCCCCGGTCGCGGCTGCCACCCCGGCCCATGAGCCGGGCGGCCAAATAATTGACAGCGATGGACCCCAGGATAAGGGGTAAATTCTTCGGAGTCCACCAGCCGTAAAAGAACAGGGAGCAACCCAGCAGCCAAAGCCGGACGGGCAGCAGCGAAGGGCAGCGCGCCAACAGGAAATACCCTGCCACGGCCAGGGGCAGGAAGAGCAGGATGTACTGGAAGGAGTTGAAAAGCATGGAGGGGCCGCGCGGGGTCAGGCCCGGATGGCCGGGGACGTCCCGCGCAGCAGGGCGCGCAGGGCCTCCAGCACCGCCGGGGCCGGGTCCCGGTTCTCCACGGGGTAGAGGCTGGCGGTCTGGTCCGTGTCCAGCCGCGGAAAACGCGGGCACAGGAAACGGACCCCGGGCAGGGCCTTGCCGAGGTGGGCGCACATGACCTCTCCCGCCGCCTTGGCCGCGGCGTATTCGCCCATGTCTGGCGGCGGGTCGGCCACGGCCACGGAGGAGGGATAGAGCACCCGGGACGGCAGACGATCCGGGGCGAGCCCCTCCAGCAGGGCGGCCAGCCCGCCCACGTAGACTCCGACGAACCGGGCGAACAGGGCTGGATCGAAGCGGTCGCCGCGCCCCACGAAGATGCGCGGGGTGGCGTAGTAGGCCAGGTCCGTGGGGGCCCAGCCGTCCGCCAGCAGCCCGTCCAGGCCGGGACGCGGGTCCAGGACATCCAGCTGGGAAAAAGCCACGCGGCCGCCGCCCCGGACGATCTCCTCCTCCAAGGCCGCCGCCTCGCCGCTCCCGGAGCGGTACGTGCCCCGCACGTCGGCCCCGCCTGCGGCCAGCAGTTTGACCGTGGCCTCGCCCAGCCCCCGGCTGCCGCCCACCACCAGGGCCCGCAACCCGGCGAACTCCCCGGGGACCGTCAGTTCCCGGGCCCGGGCAAAGTCCAACTGGCCCACCGGGGCCGGGCGCAGGAAGGCGTGGACCCGGCCGGACAGCCCCGGCGCGCGCACGGCCAGGATGGCCAGGGAAAACCGCTCGTCGAACAGCTCCAGACCGAAGGACGCCGCCCCGCCCCCGGCCTCCGGCCGGGCCAGGTCGAGCCGGGAGAGCAGGGAGTGCAGCCCGGGGCAGCGCATGCCCACCAAGCGCGAGACCCCGAGCAGCAGGGCCAGTTGGGCCGGTTCCAGGGTCCGGGCCAGGCCGGGGAAACAGACCGCGGACAGGCCGGGATCAAGGCCCAGAGGCAGCGTCCCGCCCGGCTCCGCGGCCAGGGCGGCGCGGTCCAGCTCCCGGCAGGGTTCGGCCGGTGGCGGCCCCGCAGGCCGAGGCGTCTGCCGGACCGGGCCGGTGTGGGCCGTGACCGTGAGCACCGGACCGTCCCCCACGGCCACCTCCAGCTCCAGCGCCTCCCCGCGCCGGGTCCAACGGACCCGGGCCGGGACCTCCAGCCCCAGGGGCCGCCGGAAGCGCGCGTCCAGGGCCTCCAGGCCGAAGGGCCCGTCCCCGGCGATGGCGGCCTCCAAGGCCCAAAGCAGGGTGTGTATCCCGTGCACCGCGACGCCGCCCGCCAGCGAGCGCCGCGCCGCCAGCGGATCAAGATGCAGGGGATTGGCGTCCCCCGAGAGGGCCGCGAAACGTCGCTGGTCCTCCATGCGGAAAATTCGTTCGGCGGTGCCGGTCTCCGGCATGGCCCCTACCCCTGCCTCCGTCCGGCCACCCCGGCCACGATGTCCCCGACGTTCTTCATGGCGTCCAGTTCGCCCAGGCCGAAGCGAATGTTGAAACGGGCCTCCACGGCCATGACGATGCCAATGTTGGCCAGGGAGTCCCAGCCGCGGACGTCCCGGGCGGAGGTCTCCGGGGTGAGCTCGATGTCGTTGCGCCCCAAGGACTGACGGACGATGTCCTGCACCGCCGCGAGGATGGCTTGCTTATCCATGGATGACCTTGATGTAGCGGTTCTTGGTTTCGTAGGCCTCGGGCAGCCGGTAGCGCCAGCGGGTGGTCCCGTCGTCCGTGCGGCCGTCGGGCTCGAACCCCAGGTTCCGGTACAGGTCCGCCACGATGCCGTTCTTGGCGGTGGGGACGTGGCGGCCGACGAGGGTCCGCACCCCGTCCTCCCGGGCCCGGGCCACCAGGTGGTCGAACACGGCCAACTCCAGCTCACGCTGGAACACCCGGCAACTCATGAGCCAGAGGACCA
>JBFWIY010000077.1:0-8805 GCA_050255855.1 Desulfovibrionaceae bacterium | reverse complement strand
GAGTCCAGCGACATCCTGCTCTCCGGCATGGGCCAGAACCACATCGAGGTCTCGGTGGAGAAGGCCAAGCGCCGCAGCAAGGTGGACGTGCTCCTCAAGACCCCCAAGGTCCCCTACCGCGAGACCTTCAAGACCGGCGCCAAGGAGATCCAGGGCCGCCACAAGAAGCAGACCGGCGGCCGCGGCCAGTTCGGCGACTGCTGGATCCACCTGGAGCCCCTGCCCCGCGGCACGGGCTACGAGTTCGTGGACGAGATCGTGGGCGGCTCCATCCCCCGCCAGTTCATCCCCGCGGTGGACAAGGGCATCCAGGAGAGCGCGGCCCGCGGCGTGCTCTGCGGCTGCCAGGTCATCGACTTCCGGGTCCGCCTCTACTACGGCTCCTTCCACACCGTGGACTCCTCGGAAATGGCCTTCAAGGTGGCCGGATCCCTGGCCTTCAAGGCCGCCTGCCAGAAGGCCCAGATGGTCATCCTGGAGCCGGTCATGCTCCTCACCGTGGCCGTGCCCGACAGCTTCATGGGCGACGTCATCGGCGACCTGAGCTCACGGCGCGGCAAGGTGCTGGGCAGCGACGCCCAGGGCGGCGTCACCGAGATCAAGGCCCACGTGCCCATGGCCGAGATCCTCAAATACGCCCCGGACCTCAACTCCATGACCGGCGGCCAGGGCACCTTCACCATGGAGTTCGACCACTACGAGGAGGTCCCCCCCATGGTGCAGGAAAAGATCGTGGCCGCCTACAAGGCCGGGCAGGAAGCCTAGCCGGGCCGATCCCGACGCTGGACACGGGCGGCGGGCCTCGCAGGTCCGCCGCCCTTTTTTGCGCCGGAGAACGTCTTGTTCAGGGCGGGCTTTTCGTTTAGAAATACACGATCCACGGAGCAACCGGAAGCCGACCATGCGTACCCTGATCTTCTATCTCCTCGCCCCCCCCATCACCATCTTCTATTCCTCGCTCATGTGCGTGCTGAGCTGGCACCCCCAGCGGATGCGCATCGGCAACTGGATCTCCCACCGCTGGTCCCGGGCCATCGTGGCCCTGCTCGGCGTGGACCTGCGGGTGGACCTCTCCGCCCTGGACCCCGGCCAGAACTACGTGTTCATGGCCCCGCACCAGAGCAACCTGGACATCCCCCTGGTCTTCGCCCTGCTGGACCAGTACGCCACCCAGTTCGTGGCCAAGAAGAGCCTGTTCCGCATCCCCATCTTCGGCTGGGCCATGTTCCTGTCCGGGCAGATCGGCATCGACCGGGCCAACCGCCGCGCCGGCATGAAGAGCGTGCAGCTGGCCGTGGAGCGCGCCCAGCAGGGCTTCTCGCCCATCATCTTTCCCGAGGGCACCCGCAACGAGGACCTGGCGCAGCTGCTGCCCTTCAAGATCGGCGGCATGGTCCTGGCGCTGAAGTGCGGCCGCCCCGTGGCCCCCATCATCATCACCGGCACCGGACGGCTGCTGCCCAAGCACCGGCTCCGGCCCGACCGGAGCGTGAAGATCCGCGTCCGCGCCCTGCCCCCGGTGGACCCCTCGGCCTACACCCTCAAGGACCGCGAACGCTTCAAGGACGACATGTACGCCCTCATGAACGGCGCCTACCAGGAGATGCTCCGTGACGCCTGACGCCCAACTGACCCTGCATCCCTTCGGCGGCCTGGGCGAGATCGGGCTGAACTGCATGGCCTTCTCCACCCCCGCCACCACCGCCCTGGTGGACTGCGGCCTCATGTTCCCCGAGGACTTCCTCTACGGCGTGGACGTGGCCATCCCGCGCTTCGACTTCCTGCTGGAGCGCAAGGAGCGCCTGGGCGGCATCGTGCTCACCCACGGCCACGAGGACCACATCGGGGCCCTGCCCTGGCTCGTGCCCCACGTGAACTGCCCCATCTACGGGTCGCGCTTCACCCTGGGCCTGGTGGAGAACAAACTCCGGGAGCACAACCTGGAGCGCTTCGCGGACCTGCGGCCGGTGCGCGCCGGGGACCGGGTGGAGATCGGCGACCTGGCCTTCACCTTCATCCCGGTCTGCCACTCCATCGTGGAGGGCTACGGCCTGGGCATCGAGACCCCGGTGGGCCGCATCGTGCACACCGGCGACTTCAAGATCGACCGCAACCCGCTGGGCGGCCACGCCACGGACCTGAACGCCTTCCGCCGCTTCGCCGAGCCCGGGGTGCTGCTGCTCCTATCCGACTCCACCAACGTGGAGCGCGAGGGCTTCGCCCTCACCGAACGGGAGATCGAGGCCTCGCTGTCCGAGATCTTCGCCCAGGCCACGGGCCGGGTGCTGGTGAGCCTGTTCTCCAGCCACATCCAGCGCATCCAGGAAGTCTTCGACATCGCCGCCCGGGAGGGACGCAAGGTGGCCGTGAGCGGCCGCAGCATGATGCGCAACATCGAGCTGGCCCGCGACCTGGACCTGCTGCACATCCCCGAGGGCACCTTCATCACCCTGGACGAGATCGAGAACTGGCGCGACCGGCAGGTGGCCCTGCTGGTGACGGGCTCCCAGGGCGAGCCGCTGGCCGCGCTCTCGCGCATCGCCGTGGGGGACCACCGCCAGGTGCGCATCAAGAAGGGCGACCTGGTGCTGCTCTCCTCGCGCTTCATCCCTGGCAACGTGCGGGCCATCACCCGGGTCATCAACAACCTCTACAAGCTCGGGGCCGAGGTGCTCTACGAAAAGGTCCAGGCCATCCACGCCTCGGGCCACGCCCACCGCGCCGAGCTGCGCATCATGCTGGAGACCGTGACCCCCAAGTATTTCGTGCCCGTGCACGGCGAGTACCGCCACCTGGTCAAGCACGCCCGCCTGGCCGTGGAGTGCGGCGTGGCCCCGGAGCGGGCCATCGTGCTGGAGGACGGCCAGCCCCTGAGCTTTTTGCCCGACGGCATCCGCTTCGAGGACGAGGTCTCGGCCCAGATGACCCTGGTGGACGGCAAGGGCGTGGGCGACGTGGGCCAGACCGTGCTCAAGGAGCGCCAGCTGCTGGGCGGCGAGGGCATGGTCATCGTGCTGCTGGTCATCGACAAGGCCACGGGCGAGATCACCATCGGCCCGGACATCGTGAGCAAGGGCTTCGTGTTCGAGCAGCAGTTCGCCCACGTGCTCGAAGACGCCAAGTGCATCGTGCTGGAGGTCTTCGAGAACGTCTTCCCCGGCGACCTGAAAAAGCTCAAGGAGCGGGTCCGCTCCACCCTGCGCCGCTTCTTCCGCAAGGTCCTGGAGCGCGACCCGGTGGTGGTGCCCATCATTTTGTCCATCTAGCCGGCCGGGCCGCCCCGCCGCCGCCCCGCCGCCCGATTTTTCCCATACGCGCGCCCCGTCCCGGGCGGGCTTGCAATCCGCGCCCGATTGGCGTACTCAACCCGTTCCCAAACCCACACGTCCCGCACAGGCCAGTCTGGGTGCGCCCCGCCGTGGGGCCGAACCGGCCGGGACGGAGGAAACAACCCAGGAGGATTTCCCATGGCTTACGTCACCATGAAGCAGATGCTGGAAACCGGCGTCCACTTCGGTCACCAGACCCGCCGCTGGAACCCCAAGATGCGCCCGTTCATCTTCGGCGCGCGCAACGACATCCACATCATCGACCTGCAGCAGACCGTGAAGCTCTTCCAGGTGGCCTACGACTTCATCGTGGACACCGTGGCCAAGGGCGGCAAGGTCCTGTTCATCGGCACCAAGCGCCAGGCCCAGGAGGCCATCAAGTCCGAGGCCGAGCGCTGCGGCATGTTCTACGTCACCAACCGTTGGATGGGCGGCACGCTCACCAACTTCCAGACCATCAAGCGCTCCATCGACCGCCTCAAGAAGATCGAAGGCTGGTTCGAGGACGGCACCATCACCAAGTTCCCCAAAAAGGAAATCGTGGGCATGGAGCGCGAGGTGGTGAAGCTCAACAACGCCCTGGGCGGCATCAAGGACCTGGGCGACCTGCCCCAGTGCGCCTTCGTCATCGACCCCAAGCGCGAGCACATCGCCGTGCAGGAGTGCCGCAAGCTGCACATCCCCGTGGTGGCCATCGTGGACACCAACTGCGACCCGGACGTCATCGACTACGTGATCCCGGGCAACGACGACGCCATCCGCGCCATCAAGCTCTTCGCCGCCCACATCGCCGAGGCCTGCATGGAAGGTGCGGCCGTCCGGGGTGAGGAGCAGGCCAAGGCCGAGGACGAGGCCGGGGCCGAGGCCAAGGCCGCGGCGGACAAGAAGCCCGCCCCCAAGGCCGAAGTGAAAGCCGAAGACGCCGCCAGCGAAGGCGACAAAGCCTAAAGGAGTTACGCCATGGCGATTTCCGCCCAGATGGTCAAGGCCCTGCGCGATAAGACCGGCGCGGGCATGATGGACTGCAAAAAGGCCCTCACCGAGTCCGGCGGCGACGAAGAGAAGGCCATCATCTACCTGCGCGAGCGCGGGCTGGCCAAGGCCGCCAAGAAGGCCGGCCGCGCCACCAGCGAGGGCACCATGGGCCTGTGGGTCGCGCCCGACGCCTCCTCCGCCGTCATGGTGGAGCTCAAGTGCGAGACCGACTTCGCCGCCAAGAACGTGGAGTTCACCTCCTTCGCCAACAAGATCGCCACCGAGGCCGCCGCCACCGGCGCCACGGCCGCGGATCAGCTCCCCGCCGAGGTGGTGGACCTCACCGACCTGGTCACCAAGATCGGCGAGAACATGCAGGTGGGCCGCCTGGTCCGCATGCAGACCCAGGGCATCATCGGCTGCTACGTGCACAGCAACGGCAAGATCGGCGTCATGGTGGCCATCGAGGGCGGCAAGCCCGGCGAGCACGATCAGATCGCCAAGGACATCGCCATGCAGATCGCCGCGGCCAACCCCATGTGCGTGGCCCCCGCCCAGGTCCCGGACAATATCCTGGAGCGCGAGAAGGCCATCTACAAGAAGCAGTCCATGGACGAGGGCAAGCCCGAGGCCATCGCCGAAAAGATCGTCCTGGGCCGCCTCAACAAGTTCTACAAGGACGTCTGCCTTGAGGAGCAGCCCTTCATCAAGGACGACAAAAAGGCCGTCAAGGACCTGCTCAAGGGGACAGGCGCGAAAATCGCCGGATTCACCCGACTGGCACTTGGCGAGGACGCCGAAACGGAGTAACAAGGACGGGCCCCTCGGGGCCCGTTTCTTTCTCCCAAACACCCAAGGAGCCCACCGCTTGCGCTATTCCCGAGTGCTGCTCAAACTCTCCGGCGAGGCCCTGGCCGGCGAACAGGGCTTCGGCATCGAGCCCGCCGCCATCAACACCTTCAGCCGCGAGATCGCCGAGGTGGTCCAGGACGGCCTCCAGGTGGCCCTGGTCATCGGCGGCGGCAACATCTTCCGCGGCATGGCCGCCTCGGCCCGCGGCATGGACCGCGCCCAGGCCGACTACATGGGCATGCTGGCCACGGTCATGAACGCCCTGGCCGTGCAGGACGCCCTGGAGAAGATCGGCTGCCACACCCGGGTCATGAGCGCCATCGACATGAAGGAGGTGGCCGAGCCCTACATCCGCCGCCGCGCCATCCGCCACCTGGAGAAGGGGCGCGTGGTCATCTGCGCCGCGGGCACCGGCAACCCCTATTTCACCACCGACACCGCCGCCGCCCTGCGCGCCATGGAGATCGGCGCCAAGGCCATCCTCAAGGCCACCAAGGTGGACGGCGTGTACGACTGCGACCCGATGCAGCACCCCGAGGCCGTCATGTACCACGAAGTCACCTACATGGAGTGCATCGAAAAGCGCCTCGGCGTCATGGACGGCACGGCCATCACCATGGCCCGCGACAACCAGATGCCCATCATCGTCTTCAACCTCCAGGTTCCCGGCAACATCCGCCGGGTGGTCGTGGGAGAGAAGGTGGGCACCATCGTGCAAGGAGGAGACTGAGCATGGCCCCCATCATCAACGACGGCAAGAAGCGCATGGAAGGCGCCCTGACCAGCCTGCAGCGCGACTTTTCCAAACTGCGCACCGGCCGGGCCTCCACCGCCCTGGTGGACACCCTTGAGGTGGACTACTACGGCACCGCCACCCCGCTGAACCAGATCGCCTCCATCTCCGTGCCCGACTCCCGCTGCATCACCATCCAGCCCTGGGACAAGGGCGCCTTCTCCGCCGTGGAGAAGGCCATCCAGAAGTCCGACCTGGGGCTGAACCCGGTGAACGACGGCAAGATCATCCGCATCAACATCCCGCCGCTCACCGAGGACCGCCGCAAGGAGCTGGTCAAGGTCGCCAAGAAGTACACCGAAGAGGCCAAGGTGGCCGTGCGCAACGTCCGCCGCGACTGCAACGACGTGCTCAAGCGCCAGCTCAAGGACAAGGAGATCACCGAGGACGATAACCGTCGTCTGCAGGACGAGATCCAGAAGCTGACCGACCAGTACGTGGCCAAGTGCGACGCGGCCCTGGGCGCCAAGGAAAAAGAGATCCTCGAAATCTGAGGACAAGGGCGCATGCTTCCCGTGCACGTGGCCGTCATCATGGACGGCAACGGCCGTTGGGCCACCCGCCGCGGCCTGCCCCGCGGCGAGGGCCACCGGGCCGGCGTGGAGGCCGCCCGGGCCGTGGTCACCCACGCCCGGAACCTGGGCATCCGCCACCTGACCATGTACACCTTCTCGCGCGAGAACTGGAAACGCCCCAAGGACGAGGTGGCCCTGCTCTTCGACCTGCTGCGCTCCTTCCTGGACCGCGAGATCCAGACCCTCACCGAACAGAACATCCGCCTGAACATCCTGGGCGACATCGAGGCCATCCCCTTCGCCACGCGCCACGCCCTGAAGATGGCCATGCGCACCTCGCGCGACTGCACGGGCATGATGCTCAACCTGGCGCTGAACTACGGGGGCCGGGACGAGATATTGCGGGCCTGCAAGCGCCTGCTGGAGCACGGCCAGGACCCGTCGGAGCTGAACGGGGAGACCTTTGCGGACCAGCTCTACACCGCGGGCCAGCCGGACCCGGACCTGGTGATCCGCACCTCGGGCGAGCTGCGCATCAGCAATTTCCTGCTCTGGCAGGCGGCCTATGCGGAGTTCTACTTCACGGACACGCTCTGGCCGGACTTCACGCCGGAGGAGCTGGACAAGGCCCTGGCCGACTTCGCCGCCCGCGAGCGCCGCTTCGGCAAGACCGGGGACCAGGTGGAGTCCGGCGACTGAGCCGCGCGCCCTCCGGCCGCGCCCCCCATCCCCCGCCCGGGCCTCAGCCCTGGGGCACCTCGTCGATCTGATCGGGATTCAGCTCGGCCTCGGCGTACTGCTTGTACAGCCCGTGGTTCACGAAGAGGTCGAAGACGTCCGCGTCGATGTGGTTGTCCTTCTTCATGAACCCCAGGATCTTGATGGCCTGCGAGAGCTTCATGGGCTGCTTGTAGGGCCGGTCCCTGGCCGTGAGGGCCTCGAACACATCCGCCACGGCCAGGATGCGCGACTGGAGCGAAAGCTGGTCGCCCGTGAGCCCGTCCGGATACCCCGTGCCGTCCATCTTCTCGTGGTGGTGGCTCGCGTAGTCGGGCACGTGGGCCAGCCGCTTGGGGAAGGGCAGCTGCACCAGCATCTCCCGGGTGATCTCGGCGTGGTTCTCGATGATCTTGCGTTCGGCGTCCGTGAGCGAGCCCTTCTTGATGCTCAGATTCATGACCTCGTCCTCCGTGAGGTAGGGGCGCTCCTCCCCGTCCACCACGTAGGTCTTGGCCGCAATGCCCTTGAGCCGCTCGATCTTGTCCGGGGCCATGAACTCGCCCGGGTTGTTGCAGCCGATGACAAAGGCCTGCTCGTCGGCCAGCTCCTGGCGGCGCTGCTCGTACTGGGCCGTGACCAGCCGCATCTGGTCCTTGCTGGCCCCCTGGGAGGCCAGCTCCAGCAGGCGCTCCAGAAGCTCCGCCTGCACCCCGCGCCCGATGAGCTCGAAGCGCGTGCGCACCAGCTCCACCCGGTCGAAAATGGTCTGCAACTTTGTGGACTTGTCCACCACGTGCTCCGGCGTGGTGATCTTGCCCACGTCGTGCATCCAGGCCGCCAGCTTCAGCTCCTCCATCTGGTCCGGGGTGAAGTGCTCCTGGGCGTAGGGCCCGTCGGTCTGGACGTTGACGGCCTCGGCGATGAGCATGGTCAGCTTCACCACCCGGTCGATGTGGCCCTTGGTGTAGGGGCTCTTGGCGTCAATGGCGGACGCGATGGATTGGATGAAGGCGTACAACAGGTTCTGGAGGTCGCGGATGAGCTGGTTGTTGGTCAGCGCCACCGCGGCCTGGGAGGCGAGCGACCCCACCAGGCCCACCACCTCGTCCGGGAAGGCCCGCACCAGGCCGGTGTCCGGGTCCTTGGAGTTGAGCAGCTGGACGACCCCGATGATCTCGTCCTCGTGGTTGCGCATGGGCAGCACCAGCATGGACTGGGAGCGGTAGCCCGTGCCCGCGTCGTACTTGCGCGTGCCGGTGAAATCGAAACCCTCGGCCACGTAGACGTCCGGGATGTTGACCATCTCGCCGGTGATGGCCACGTGGGAGGAGACGTTGGCGTGGTTCTCCGACCCGTCGTCCTTGAAGAGGTGCACGGGCGGCAGGGTGATGGGATTCCCCGTAGTCCCGCCCAGATAGGTGTTCATGGTGTCGTTGTGCATGACCACGAAATCCAGGTGGCGGCCGTCCTCGGTGACGCGGTAGATGGTCCCGGCGTCGGCCAGCGAGATGCGCCGGGCCTCCTCCACCACCATCTCGAACAACCGCTCCACGCGCTTCTCGGCCGAGAGGGCCAGGCCGATCTGCACCAGGTGCTCGATCTGGTCGGAGAGCATCTGGGC
>JBFWIY010000076.1:0-8815 GCA_050255855.1 Desulfovibrionaceae bacterium | reverse complement strand
GCGGCAGGCGTGGCCATGGGGACAGGGCGCGCCAAAGGGACAGGGGTGGCAGTCCAGGTCCGGCTCGAAGCTCAGGGCCCCGGCCAGGTAGGGGCCGGTGTCGAAGGGCTGGGCCGTGGCCAGGAACACGGCCGCCACCGGCACCCCCAGGCCCGCGGCCAGGTGCATGGTGCCGGTGTCGTTGGTGAGCAGCAGTTCGGCCCGGGTGAGCACCGCGCCCAGTTCGTCCAGGCCGGTGCGGCCCGTGAGGTCCAGGGCGGGCACGGCGCAGCGCTCCCGGAAGCGGTCGGCCAGAGGCGTCTCGGCCGCCGAGCCCAGGAGCATGGGGGCCAGGCCCCGGCGCTCGAAGAGCCGTTCCGCCGCCCGGGCGAAATGGCTCACGGGCCAGCGGCGGCGGTCCTCGCTGGCTCCGAGCTGCACGGCCAGCCAGCCCCGCGCCCCCGGGGCCACGCCGGCGACCTCGGGCACGAGCCTGGCGGCGGCTTCCTGGGCCGCCTCTCCGGGACGGCGCAGGACGAAGCGCCCGGGCCCGTCCAGCCCGGCCACCCGGGAAAACAGGTCCACCACGTTGAAGGGACTGGCCCCGCGGTGGTTCGAGGCGGTGTGCAGAAAGGCCGCCCAGCCGCCCACGTCGGCGTTGAACCCGTACTCGTCCACAACGAAGCCGCGCACTTCGGGCGTCGGGCCCGCCCCGTCCTGCCCGTCCGAGGGCCCGTCCGAGGGCCCGTCCGGGGGAACATCCGGGGGCAGCCCGGCCAGCAGCCGGGTCAGCAGGCGCACCGGGATGCTCGGGGTGAGGTTCACCACCCGGTCCGGGGCGAAGGCCCGCACCGTGCCGCGCCAGCCCTCCAGCCGGGCCAGGGCCGCGCGCCAGCCGCGTCCCGGCCGGGAGTCCTGCACGTCGGCCAGCAGCCCGGCCCCGGGCAGGGGCAGCACGGCCTCGGCCCCGTCCAGCAGCCCGGCGGCGGCGGCGAAGTTGTCCAGGCAGGCCACGGCCACGGCCCCCTCGCGGGCCAGCCCGGCCAGGGCGGCCTGGCTCTGCACCAGGTCGCCGAAGCGGGTCATGTTGATGAGCAGGGTGCGCACGGTCCGGACTCCTCCGCTTCGGGGATACACGCTTTTCCCCGCCCTTGCCAGGGGCCCCGGGCGGGCCGGGGCGTCCCGCGTTGCGGCCCGGGAGCGCATCCGGTATACGATGGGGCTGCCGCCCCGGCCGCGCGCCGGCCCCGGGGCGGCGGACCGGACCGTCAGCGGGACCCACGCCCGGTGAGCGGTTCCATACGCACGACGAGCGGCCCGGCGCGACGGCGTTTCCCCCTTCGCCGCCGCGCTCCGCCGTTTACCGAAAAGGAGGTGCGCCGTCGAAAACACCGCGCTACAACCGCTCCCACGACCCCGGAGGTCCGGGGCCCGGAGCGATCAACGGCCGCGCCGGCCGACATCGGCAGGAACCGAGGGGCAACCTCTAGCGCCACAGGGAGGCACGTTTCATGAGCGATGACAAAATCCACAGCCTGTCCACCGAAACCCGGGTGTTCAATCCCCCGACCAACGACCGCGCCGCGGTCAAGAGCCTGGACGAATACCGGGCCATCTACCAGCGCTCCATCGACGACATGGAGGGCTTCTGGGCCGAGCGCACCCGGGAGCTGCTCACCTGGGAAAAACCCTGGGACACGACCCTGGAATGGAATTTCGACACCCCGGACATCAAGTGGTTCTCGGGCGGACGGCTCAACGTGGCCTACAACTGCCTGGACCGCCACCTCACCAACGGCCGCCGCAACAAGGCCGCCCTCATCTTCCAGGGCGAGGCCGAGGACGACGTCAAGGTCTACACCTACCAGATGCTCCACGACGAGGTCTGCCGCTTCGCCAACGTGCTCAAGAAGCTGGGCGTGAAAAAGGGCGACCGGGTCTCCATCTACCTGCCCATGGTGCCGGAGCTGGCCGTGGCCATGCTGGCCTGCGCCCGCATCGGCGCGCCCCACTCCATCGTGTTCGCCGGGTTCTCGTCCAACGCCCTGCGCGACCGCATCAACGACTGCGGGAGCAAGGTGCACATCACCGGCACCGCCGTGAACCGCGCCGGACGCCAGATCGCGCTCAAGGGCAACACCGACGAGGCCCTGAAGCAGTGCCCCAACGTGGAGCAGGTGGTGGTGGTGGATTCCGCCAAGGGCTTCGAGAAGTTCGAGATGGTGGAGGGCCGCGACCTGTGGTGGCACGAGGCCATGGCCGCCGACGGCATCACCGCGGACTGCCCCTGCGAGTCCATGGAGGCCGAGGACCCGCTGTTCATCCTCTACACCTCCGGCTCCACGGGCAAGCCCAAGGGCGTGTTCCACACCCAGGGCGGCTACCTGACCTACGCGGCCCACACCTGCCAATGGGTGTTCGACCTCAAGGACGACGATGTCCACTGGTGCACGGCGGACATCGGCTGGGTCACGGGCCACAGCTACATCGTGTACGGCCCCCTGGCCCTGGGCGCCACCTCGCTCATGTTCGAGGGCGTGCCGAGCTACCCGGCCCCGGACCGCTTCTGGCAGATCTGCGAGAAGTTCAAGGTCAACGTGTTCTACACCGCGCCCACGGTCATCCGCGCCCTGATGCGCGAGGGCGAGCAGTGGACCAAGAACCACGACCTGAGCTCCCTGCGCATCCTCGGCTCCGTGGGCGAGCCCATCAACCCCGAGGCCTGGATGTGGTACTACACCCACATCGGCGGCGGGAAGCTGCCCATCGTGGACACCTGGTGGCAGACCGAGACCGGCGGCCACGTCATCTCCGGGCTGCCCTACGCCACGCCCATGAAGCCCGGCGCGGCCAGCCTGCCCCTGCCCGGCATCGACGCCGCCATCGTGGACAAGGACGGCAAGGAAGCGGGCCCCAACGAGGGCGGCTTCCTGGTCATCCGCAAGCCCTGGCCGGGCATGCTGCGCGGCGTGTGGAACAACCCCGAGCGCTTCAAGACCACCTACTTCAACGGGTTCAAGGGTTGCTACGAGTCCGGCGACGGCGCGCGCCGCGACGAGGACGGCTACTTCTGGATCATGGGCCGCGTGGACGACGTCATCAACGTCTCCGGCCACCGCCTGGGCACGGCGGAGATCGAGTCCGCCCTGGTGGCCCATCCCTCCGTGAGCGAGGCCGCCGTGGTGGGCATGCCCCACGACATCAAGGGCCAGGCCATCTACGCCTACGTCACCCTGAAGGGCGACGTGGAGGAGTCCGACGGCCTGAAAAAGGAGCTGGTCGCCTACGTGCGCAAGGAGATCGGCCCCCTGGCCAGCCCGCAGGTCCTGCAGTTCGCCCCGGGCCTGCCCAAGACCCGCTCCGGCAAGATCATGCGCCGCATCCTGCGCAAGATCGCCGAGGGCGACGTGAGCAACCTGGGCGACGTGAGCACCCTGGCCGATCCGGGCGTGGTCACCGACCTCATCGAGGGCAACAAGGAGCTGCTGAAGCGATAGCATCCGCCGCCAACGGCCCCGCCCGACGGCCTCGGCAAGAGGCCCGGGCCCCGGGCGGGGCCACAACTCAACATAGGGGGAACCGGCTATGGAAACCAACAGAACCATGCAACGCTACTGGCGAACCAACCTGACCTACATGGTGGTCCTGCTTACGGTGTGGGCGCTCGCATCCTACGGCTTCGGCATCCTGCTGGTCGCGCCCATGAACGCCTTCTCCATCGCCGGCTTCCCGCTGGGCTTCTGGTTCGCCCAGCAAGGGTCCATCTACGTATTCGTAGCCCTGATCTTCATCTATTACGTGCTGATGCGCCGCCTCGACCGCAAGTACGACATGCACGAATAGGCCCGGCCCACCCCGGACGAAACCACAGGGAGCTATCGACATGGACCAGATCAAATTGTGGACCTTCATCATCGTGGGCCTGAGCTTCGGGCTCTACATCTTCATCGCCTGGCGCTCGCGCGTGCGGGACACCAAGGGCTTCTACGTCGCGGGCGGGGGCATCCCGCCCCTGGCCAACGGCCTGGCCACGGCCGCGGACTGGATGAGCGCCGCCAGCTTCATCTCCATGGCCGGCATGATCTCGTTTTTGGGCTACACCGGCTGCGTGTACCTCATGGGCTGGACCGGCGGCTACGTGCTGCTGGCCCTGCTGCTCGCCCCGTACCTGCGCAAGTTCGGCAAGTTCACCGTGCCGGACTTCGTGGGCGACCGCTACTACTCCACCACCGCCCGCGTGGTGGCGCTCATATGCGCCATCTTCGTCTCGCTCACCTACGTGGCCGGGCAGATGCGCGGCGTGGGCGTGGTGTTCTCGCGCTTCCTGGAAGTGCCGGTGAACACCGGCGTGGTCATCGGCATGGCCATCGTGTTCTTCTACGCCGCGGTGGGCGGCATGAAGGGCATCACCTGGACCCAGGTGGCCCAGTTCTGCGTGCTCATCCTCGCCTTCCTCATCCCGGCGGTGTTCATCTCCGCCAAGATCACGGGCAACCCCATCCCGCAGCTGGGCTTCGGCTCCAGCATCGCCGGAGGCCCCGGAGCGGGTGAGTACCTCCTGACGAAGCTGGACGAGATCGGCACGGCCCTGGGCTTCGGCGGGTACACCTCGCCCTTCGCCACCAAGAGCATGCTCAACACCATCTGCCTGACCCTGACCCTCATGGTGGGCACGGCCGGGCTGCCCCACGTCATCATCCGCTTCTACACGGTGCCCAGCGTGCGCGCCGCCCGGCTCTCCGCGGGCTACGCCCTGCTCTTCATCGCCATCCTCTACACCAGCGCTCCGGCCGTGGCGGCCTTCGCCCGGTACAACCTGCTCGACACCCTGGCCTCGGTGAACTACAAGCCGGTACAGGGGGAACAGAAGGTGGAGGTGCCCACCTGGTTCCACACCTGGGCCGACACCGGGCTGCTGGCCTGGGTGGACAAGAACGGCGACGGCAAGGTCCAGTTCCTGGGCAAGGCCAAGGGCGGCGGCGACGCCTTCGCGGGCAAGCCCGCCCTGGCCGCCGGACAGCGCAACGAGTACGGCCTGCCCGCGCTGACCAATAAGATCAACGAGGACAACGCCAACGAGCTGTACGTGGACCGCGACATCATCGTGCTGGCCAACCCCGAGATCGCCCACCTGCCCGCCTGGGTCATCGCCCTGGTGGCGGCGGGCGGCCTGGCCGCGGCCCTGTCCACGGCCTCGGGCCTGCTCCTGGTGATCGCCTCGGCCATCTCCCACGACCTCTACTACCGGATCATCAACCGCCACGCCTCGGAAAAGCAGCGGCTGCTGGTGGGCCGGTCCATGATCGCCCTGGCCGTGCTGGTGGCCGGGTACTTCGGCATCAACCCGCCCGGCTTCGTGGCCCAGGTGGTGGCCCTGGCCTTCGGCCTGGCCTCGGCCAGCTTCTTCCCCATCATCGTGCTGGGCATCTTCTGGAAGCGCACCACGCGGGAAGGGGCCATCGCGGGCATGGTCCTGGGCATCGGGTTCACCATGCTCTACATCATCCAGTGCACCCCGGCCTTCCTGGGCATGAAGCCCTGGCTCTGGGGCATCGACGCCACGGGCATCGGCGCCGTGGGCATGGCCATCAACTTCGTGGTGACGGTGGCGGTCAGCCTCATGACCCCGCCGCCGCCCCAGGAGATCCAGGACCTGGTGGAGAGCGTGCGCATCCCGCGCGGGGCGGGAGCGGCCGTGGACCACTAGGCGAGAAACCGGCAGCAACCGGCGGCGCGGGGCAGCCCCCGCGCCGCCGCCATCCAAGGACGGACCCATGCCCCACGCCCCCGAGGCCCCGCCCGTCCCCTTCGACGTGGTCCAGGACTTCCTGACCGCCACCCTGCCCTTTTCCGAACTCCCGGCCGCCACCGTGGCCGGGCTCGCCCGGCGCTGCGTCATCGACTTCGCCCCGGCGGGCACCCGGCTGCTCATCCAGGGCGTCACCCGCCCCGAGGACCTCATCATCGTCCAGAAGGGCGGGGTGAAGCTCTACCTGACCGGCGAGGACGGCGACGAGACCCTGCTGGACCACCGGGGCGAGGGCGGGTTCGTGGGCGAGCTGGCGCTGATCCAGAACGACACCGCCAACGTCCACGCCGACACCCTGGAGGACACCTTCCTGGTGCGCCTGGAGGGCCGCGCCTTCCAGGACCTCCTGCGCACCGAGCCCCTGGTGGCCCAGTACTTCCTCAAGACCTTCTCCCGGGTCTACCTCTCCCGGGCCCTGTCCGAGATGGTGGACCGCCGCGTGTCCGTGACCTGCGAGTCCGGGCTGTACCTGTTCAGCTCCCGGGTGGGCGACATGGTGGGCCGCGCCCCGGTCACGGCCGACTTCGCCGACACCATCCAGGCCGCCGCCTGGAAGATGAGCAAGCACAACGTGGGCTCGGTGCTGGTGCGCGACCCGGCCGGGCAGGTCACGGGCATCGTCACGGACAAGGACCTGCGCAAGGCCGTGGCCCTGGGCATGGACACCGGCGCGCCCATCGGGGCCATCATGAGCTCGCCCCTGCGCACCATCCAGTCCGAGGAGGTCTGCTTCGACGCCCTGCTCAAGATGATGACCGCCCACATCCACCACCTGGCCGTGCTGCGCGGCGAGGAGATCGCCGGGGTCATCACCAGCCACGACGTCATGGTGCTCCAGGGCAAGAGCCCCATGGCCATCTTCCGCGAGATCATGGCCCAGGAGCGCATCGAGGGGCTCTACCCCCTCTCGGCCAAGGCCCCGCAGGTCATCCGCACCCTGGTGCAGGAGGGGGCCAAGGCGGGCAGCATCACGCGCATGATCGCCGTGCTCAACGACCTGATCCTGGAGCGGCTGCTCTCCATGCTCACCCGGGAGATCGGCCCGCCGCCCCTGCCCTTCTGCTGGCTGCTCATGGGCTCCGAGGGACGGCGCGAGCAGACCTTCGCCACGGACCAGGACAACGCCCTGGTCATCAAGGACACCCACGACGACATCCTCCGGCGCGCCGCGGACATCTACTTCACGGAGTTCACCACCCGGGCCAACGAGCACCTGGTGCGCTGCGGGTTCCCGGCCTGCAAGGGCGGGATCATGGCCTCCAACCCCAAGTGGCGGCTGCCCTTCGCCGTGTGGCGCGACCAGTTCGAGCGCTGGATCCTGCTGCCCGAGCCCATGGAGGTGATGCACGCCACCATCTTCTTCGACTTCCGGCCCGGCTGGGGGGACGACTCCTTCGCCGAGGCCCTGCGCAACCACATCGCCCACCACGCCCCGCGCCAGGAGGTCTTCCTGCGCCAGCTGGCCGCGGACTGCCTGACCGTGAAACCGCCGCTCTCCTTCTTCAAGAGCTTCCTGGTGGAGAAGTCCGGCGAGCACAAGAACCGCCTGGACCTCAAGGGCCGCGGGCTCATGCCCTTCTCGGACTTCGCCCGGGTCCTGGCCCTCAAGTACGGCATCAAGGAGACCAACACCCTGGCCCGGCTCAAGCTCCTGGGCGAGGGCGGGCACGTGCCGCGCGAGCTGGCCGCGGACACGGCCGAGGCCTTCGAGTTCCTGCTCCAGCTGCGCCTGGTGCACCAGCTCGCCCTGGTGGAGGCGGGCCGCGAGCCCAACAACCACATCGACCCGGCCCGGCTCTCGGAGCTGGAGAAGCGGACCCTCAAGGAGGCCTTCGGCGTCATCGGACGGATCCAGACCCACCTGCGCGACGTGTTCCGCCTGAACCTCTGAGGCCGCCATGCCCCTGCCGCGCCGCGCCCATTTCCGGGACTTCCTGGCCCGCCTGGGGCTGGCCGGGACCCTGGTTCCGGAGGAGCCCACCCTGCCCCAGCTGGCGGAGAACCACGCCCGCTTCGCCGAACGCGACCGCCAGGCCTTCCACGCCCGGCTCCTGGAGGACATCGACTTCGCCGTGCTGGACACCGAGCTCACGGGCATGGACCCGGCCCGGGACGAGATCGTCTCCATCGGCGCGGTGCGGGTCCGCGGGCTCCGGCTGGACCCGCGCGACGGGTTCTACGCCCTGGCCCGGCCCGAGGCCGAGCAGCCCCGGGTCGCCACCCTCATCCACCGCCTCACCCCGGAGATGCTGCGCGCCGCCCCGCCCGTGGCCGAGGTCCTGCCCGGGCTGCTGGACTGGCTGGGGGACTCCCTCATCGTGGGCCACCACGTGGGCCTGGACATGGCCTTCCTGAACCGCGCCCTGCGCCGCCACTACGGGGCCGGGCTGCGCACCCCCTGCCTGGACACCATGCGCCTGGCCCAGGCCTTTCAGGAGGACCGCTGGGAAAACCGCTACGACGCCTTCAACCTGAAGATCTCCTACAACCTGGCCGCCCTGGCCGAGACCTACGGCCTGCCGAAGCTCCCGGCCCACAACGCCTGGGCCGACGCCCTCCAGGCCGCCTACCTGTTCCTGTTCCTGGTGCGCAAACTGCGCAGCGGGCGGCTGCGCACCCTGCACGACCTGCACCAGACGGCCAAGCCCCGCCGCTTCCTCTGAACCCCAACCCCGGGAGCCCGCCATGTCCGCCCCCCAATCCGACTCCAGGCCCGACGCCATGCCCGCCATGTCCTCCATGAAGCCGTACTTCTTCCTGCTCTGCCTGCTCTGGCTCTCCAGCGCCTTTCTGCGCGGCTGGCAGGTCTGGGCCGGGGTGTCCGGGCCGCTGCTCCTCTCCTACGTGGCCGACCTGGCGGCCTTCGCCTTCGCCCTGCGCGCCTGCCACGGCCTGGCCTTCGGCCGCGCCGGGCTGGCCCGGCCCCAGGCCCGGCTGACCTACTGGGCGGTCATGGGCGCGGGGCTCTTCTCGGTGCTGCTGCGCACCGGGGCCCTGGGCCTGCCCGCCGTGGGCGGCCAGGGTCCG
>JBFWIY010000075.1:6111-8820 GCA_050255855.1 Desulfovibrionaceae bacterium | reverse complement strand
AGGGATTTTCCGTGAGCTTGCGCACGGACTGGGCCCCGTGCAGGTGGAAGATGCGCCCCGCGAAGGTGGGGGGCACGCCGTGCTCGTGCAGAAAGAGGATGAGGTGCTTGATCTCCCGCTGCTCGCCCCAGGACTCCTGGATGTCCTTGAGCTTTTTCGGGGAGACGCCCTTGACCTCCAGCAGGCGTTCGGGCTCGGTGTCCAGGATGTCCAGGACCTCCACGCCGAAACGCTCCACCAGGCGCTGGGCGGTCTTCTCGCCGATGCCCTTGATGGCGCTGGAGGCCAGGAACTTGATGACGCCCTGCTCCGTGGCGGGCCGGGCGTGCTCGAAGCGCTCCACCTGGAACTGGCGGCCGAACTTGGGATGCTCGCACCACTGGCCTTCGAGGGTCAGGCTCTCGCCCGGGGCCACCGAGCCGAGCACGCCCACGATGCTCACCAGCCCGGGCTGGTCCTCGGCGCGCACGCGGGCCACGGTCCAGCCGTTCTGGGGATTGGAGTAGACCACGGAGTGCACCTCCGCGGTGAGCCGGGCCGTCACGGGGCGGGCGTCCTCCCTGGGAAATACGAAGGGCCGGCGGGGCCGGCCCTTCGAGGTTCAAGCACGCGGTGCGGGACCGGGTCTAGGCGACCTTGGTCTCCTCGTAGGCCCGGGCCAGGGCCTTGGAGTTCTTGGGGCCGAGCTTGCCGCCGAAGCGGTCGGCGATGACCGGCTCCATGCCCGCGGGGGTCAGCAGCCCGGTGGCCTTGAGCAGGGCGCCGAGCATGGTGGTGTTGGTGATGGGCACGCCCAGCTCCTCCATGGCCACCTTGTTGGCGTCCACGCAGGCGGCGCGGGGCCAGCCGTATTTCTTCTTGAGCTCCTCCGGGGAGTGGGAGGAGTTCACCACCACCACGCCGTCCTCGCTCAGGCCTTCGGCCACGTTGACGATGTCCAGCAGGGTCGGATCGAGGACCAGGACCACGTTGGGATTGTAGACCTTCTCCCGTACCCGGATCTTTTCGTCGGCCACCCGTACAAAGGCCATGACCGGCGCGCCGCGGCGCTCGGGTCCGAAGCTGGGAAAGGCCTGGGCGAATTTCCCGGTGGCGATGGCGGCGCGGGCCAGCAGCTCGGCGGAGGTCACCCCGCCCTGCCCGCCCCGGCCGTGCAGACGAATCTCGATCATCACAACCTCGCAATGGTGTTCGCCGGGTGGCGCATCCGGGGCCCCTGCCCCGGGACGTTCCGGCGGTTAGACCTTCTGCCGGTGCAGCAACGACTGCCGCAGTGTCTCCTTATCCATATACTTCACTTCGCCCCCGATGGGAATACCCTGGGCCAGGCGGCTCACCGCCACCTGCGGGAACTCGGCCTCCACCAGGTTGCGCACGTAACTGGCCGTGGTTTCGGCCTCCACCGTGGCCCCCAGGGCCAGGATGACCTCGGCCACCTCGCCCTCGGCCAGGCGGGCGCGCAGCCGGTCGAAGCCCAGCCGCGCCGGGTCGCCGCCGTCCAGGGGCGAGATGAGCCCGCCCAGGACCATGTACGCGCCCTTGTAGAGCCCGGCCTGCTCCAGCACCAGCAGCGAGTCCCACTCCCCCACCAGGCAGAGCCGGGCGCGGTCGCGGGTCGGGTCGGCGCAGAGCGGGCAGGGGTCGTCCTCGGCCAGGGCCCCGCAGCGCGAGCAGATGACCAGCTTCTCGCGCAGCTCCAGGATGGCGCGGCCAAAGGCGTCGGCCCGCTCGCGCGGCAGGCCGAGGATGTGCATGGCCATGCGCAGGGCGCTCTTGGGTCCCACGCCGGGGAGCGAGGCGAAGCGGGCCACCACCTCGCGCAGGGGGCCGGGCAGGTTCTCCACCGCGACCTCCTTACAATGCCGCCCGCGGTCGGCGCAGGGCCGGACGCCGCGTCGTGATGGGGATCAGGGTCAAGGGCGCGCCCCTAGAACAGGCCGGGGATCTTGAGCCCGCCGGTGAGCTGGCTCATCTCGCGCTCCATCTCCTCGCGACCCTTCTTGAGGGCCTCGTTGGCCGCGGCCAGCACCAGGTCCTGGAGCATGTCCACGTCCCCGGCCTCCACCACGCTCTTGTCGATGACCACGGCGGTGAGGTCCCCGCCGCAGGTGGCCGTGACCTTGACCATGCCGCCGCCCGAGGCGGCCTCCACGGGCCGGTCCTTGAGCTCCTCCTGCAGGGTGGCCAGCTTGCGCTGCATGATCTGGGCCTGCCGGACCATCTCGTTCATGCCTCTCATGCGTCCTCCGGGGCCCCGGGCGGGGCCGTCATGTCGTTGGAAGGTGAATGCGTCAGGGTTCGGGTCGTCCGGACGCGCTCAGCGTCCGGGCCGCGGCGGGCGCACCGCGGCGGCGTCCACCACGCGGCCGTCCAGGGCCGCGCAAACGCGGTTCAGCAGCGGGTCCTGGGCGGCCTGGGCCAGCAGCTCGTCCCGGGTCTTGGGCACGGCCACGGCCTCCAGCCGGAGGTCCATCTCCGTGCCCGGGCCGAAATATTCGCAGAGCAGCCGCACGGCCCGCTGCCGTCCCTCGCCCCCGCTCAGGCGGGTCATGAGGTAGTGGGAGGGACAGCGCAGCCGGATCCGGTCGTCGCCGATCTCGGCCTCCACGCCCCGGAACAGGGACTGGCCGTTGCCGTTGGTCCCGGCCGTGGCCACCACCCAGTCCTGGAACCCCTCCCAGGTGCGCGGGCCCGGGGCCGGGGCGGCGG
>JBFWIY010000075.1:0-6011 GCA_050255855.1 Desulfovibrionaceae bacterium | reverse complement strand
CGCCGAGCCGGGCACGGGACCGGACATGGAGCCGGACGCGGCCCCCGCGGGCGCGATCCCGGCCTCGCCCAGGTGCTCCAGGCCCAGCAGATCGGGCAGGCTGGCCAGGTTGAGGAGCAGCAGCTCCAGGGCCAGGGCGGGCTCCAGGCTGGTCATGACCCGGCGCTGGCCCTCCAGGGTGAGCTGCCAGGCGGCGTGGATGAAGGCGGGCTCGAAGCGCGCGGCCCAGGCCCCCCACTGCGCCCCCTCCTCGGCCGAGAGCGAGAGGACCGAAATGGCCCCGGCCCCGGCCTGGCGCAGCAGGAACATGGTCCGCCAGGCGGAGGCCAGCTCGCGCAGAAAGAAGCCGATGTCCACGCCCTGGTCCAGGAGCCGGCGCAGCAGCCCGCTCACGGCCAGCAGGTCCCGGCCGTGGATGGCCGCCATGAGCTGGAAGAAGACCTCCTGCCCGGCCAGGCCCAGAAAGGCGCGCACGTCGGCCTCGCGCAGGGTCCCCTCGCCCAGGGCCAGGGCCTGGCCCAGCAGGGACATGGAGTCGCGCACGCTGCCCGCCCCGCGCTTGGCGATGATGGACAGGGCCCCGGGCTCGTAGGCCAGGCCCTCGCGGTCCATGATGCGGGAGAGGTGGGTCTCCAGCTCGCGCTGGGGCAGCATCTTGAAGGTGTAGTGCTGGCAGCGGCTGATGATGGTGGCCGGAAACTTGTGGGCCTCGGTGGTGGCCAGGATGAAGGTGACGCGCGCGGGCGGCTCCTCCAGGGTCTTCAACAGGGCGTTGAAGGCCGCCAGGGAGAGCATGTGCGCCTCGTCGATGATGAAGACCTTGTAGCGGCCCTCCAGGGGGGCGTAGCCCACGTCCTCCTTGAGGGCCCGGGCGTCGTCCACCCCGCCGTGGGAGGCGGCGTCGATCTCCACCACGTCCACGGCCACGCCCGCCGTGGCCTGGCGGCAGAGCGAGCACTCGTTGCACGGCTCGGCCGTGGGGGCGTGCCTGCAGTTGAGCGCCTTGGCGAAGATGCGGGCGATGGTGGTCTTGCCCACGCCGCGCGTGCCCGAGAACAGGTAGGCCGGGGCCACCTTGTCCTCGGCCGCCGCGCGGGACAGGATGGCCTTGACGGCATCCTGTCCCGCCACGTCGGCGAAGCGTTGCGGCCGGTATTTGGCCGTGAGGTTGGCGGTGCTCATGCGCCCCCTGGGCTAGATGGAGTACCGATGCAGCCAGTGGGCGTACTTGGGGTTCTCGCCCTGGACGATCTTGAAGAACTCCGCCTGGAGGTGCTTGGCCACCGGGCCGGCGTGGCCCGCGCCGATCTGGCGGCGGTCCACCGCACGGATGGGCGTGATCTCGGCCGCCGTGCCGGTGAAGAAGATCTCGTCGGCCACGTAGAGCATGTCGCGGCCCAGCGGCTCCTCGCGCACCTCGTAGCCCAGGTCGCGGGCCAGGGTGATGACGGAGTCGCGGGTGAAGCCCTCCAGCACGTTGACCAGGGGCGGGGTCTTGATGACGCCCTTGCGGACCATGAACAGGTTCTCGCCCGAGCCCTCGGCCACGGCCCCCTGCGGGTCGAGCATGATGGCCTCGTCGAACCCGTCGTTGATGGCCTCGGTCTTGGCCAGCACGGAGTTGATGTAGTTGGCCGAGCTCTTGCTCTTGCTCATCATGGCGTTGGAGTTGAACCGCGTGAAGGAGGAGCAGCGCACGCTGATGCCCTTGTCCAGGGCCTCGGCCCCCAGGTAGGCGCCCCAGGGCCAGGTGGCGACGATGACGCGGCTCGGGTTTTCGCCCGGGAAGACGCCCATGGCCCCGTCGCCCACGAAGACCAGGGGCCGGACGTAGGCGGCGGGCAGCTTGTTGGCCACCAGGGTGGCGACCGCGGCGTCCACCATCTGCTCCTTGGTGAAGGGCATCTTCAGGCCCAGGATGCGGGCGGAATCCACGAGGCGCTGCATGTGTTCGTCCAGCCGGAATACGGCGGAGGAGCCATCGCTGCACTCATAGGCGCGGATGCCCTCGAATACGGCGGTGCCGTAATGCAGGGCATGGGTGAGGACATGGACCTGGGCCTGGTCCCAGGGGACGAGTTTGCCGTCGAACCAGATTTTCTCGGATTTCTGAACCATGGGAACGCACTCCTGGCGAATGGATGTGGGAAGGGTCGCCCCGCGTCGTGCGGGCGCGACCCATGAAAGATGAAACCTAGAGAATTCGACCTGGGAGGTCAAGACGGGCCGGGCCCGGGCCGGACCGCCCGGGACACGCCGGCCGCGCCCTCCGGCACATTCCTTTTGACATCGCCCCGGCAGCGCGTCTAAAAATAAGGATTCACTTCAACGCACCAGGAGCATTCCCATGCACCAGTTCGCCCGCGTGCAGCGTCTGCCGCCCTACGTCTTCGCCACCGTCAACGCCCTCAAGCACAAGATGCGCCAGGATGGGGTCGATGTCATCGACCTCGGCATGGGCAACCCGGACCTGCCCACGCCCAAGCATGTGCTCGACAAGCTCGCCGAGGCCGCCTACAAGCCCGGCAACTCCATGTACTCCGCGTCCAAAGGCATCAAAGGCCTGCGCCGCGCCATCCGGGACTGGTACAAGCGCCGCTTCGACGTGGACCTGGACATGGACCAGGAAGTCTGCGTCACCATGGGCGCCAAGGAGGGCCTGGCCCACCTGGCCCTGGCCATGCTCTCCCCGGGCGACGTGGTCCTCGCCCCGGATCCGGCCTACCCCATCCATCCCTACGCCAGCATCATCGCCGGGGCCGACGTGCGCAACGTGCCCATCGGCGTGGACCGCGACTTTCTGGAGGACCTGGAGACGGCCATCCGCCACACCTGGCCCAAGCCCAAGCTGCTCATGCTGAACTACCCGCACAACCCCACCGGGGTCTGCGCGGACATCCCCTTCTTCGAGAAGCTCGTGGCCTTCGCCAAGGAAAACGACCTCTGCATCATCCACGACTTCGCCTACGCCGATTTCACCTTCGACGGGTACGAGGCCCCGAGCTTCCTCCAGGCCAAGGGCGCCCGGGACGTGGCCGTGGAGTTCTTCTCCATGACCAAGAGCTACTCCATGGCCGGCATGCGCGTGGGCTTCTGCTGCGGCAACCAGGACATGGTGCAGGCCCTGACCCGCATCAAGAGCTACCTGGACTACGGCATCTACAACCCCATCCAGATCGCCGCCGCCGTGGCCCTCAACGGCCCGCAGGAATGCGTGCGCGAGCTCATGACCGAGTACCAGGACCGCCGCGACGCCCTCATCGAGGGCCTGGCCCGCATCGGCTGGAACGTGCCCTCCCCCAAGGCCACCATGTTCGTCTGGGCCGAGATCCCGGACGAGTACAAGAAGATGGGCTCGGTGGAGTTCGCCATGAAGCTGCTGCGCGAGGGCGAGGTGGCCGTGTCCCCGGGCCTGGGCTTCGGCAACTACGGCGACACCCACGTGCGCTTCGCCCTGGTGGAGAACCGCCAACGCATCAACCAGGCCATCCGCGGCCTCAAAAAGGCCCTGGGCTAGACGAGGTCGCCTATGGATACGGTGCGCATCGGCCTGGCCGGCTTCGGCACGGTGGGCCAGGGTCTGGCCTCCATCCTCCGGGACCACGGCGACTGGATCGCCCGACGCCTGGACGCCCGCATCGCCATCAAGAGCGTGCTGGTGCGCAACCTGGCCAAGCCCCGGAGCATCGCCCTGGGGCCGGACGTGGTCTTCACCACCGATCCGGACTCCCTCGTCAACGACCCGGAGCTCTTCTGCATCGTGGAGCTCATGGGCGGCATCGAGGCCCCGCGCGCCCTCATCACCCGGGCGCTCCGGGCGGGCAAGCACGTGGTCACGGCCAACAAGCACCTGCTGGCCGAGCACGGCCCGGAGCTCTTCGCCCTGGCCGCGGAGCAGGGCGTGGGGCTCTACTACGAGGCCAGCGTGGCCGGGGGCATCCCGGTCATCCAGACCCTCAAGGAGTCCCTGGCCGGGGACCGCATCCGCGAGGTGCTCGGCATCCTCAACGGCACGGCCAACTACATCCTGTCCGAGATGACCTCGTCCACCTCCCGGCTGGACTTCGACACCGCCCTGCGCCAGGCCCAGGACCTGGGCTACGCCGAGGCCGACCCCACCCTGGACATCGAGGGCTTCGACACCGCCCACAAGCTCGTGGTGCTCATCCGCCTGGCCTTCGGCTGCGACTACCCGCTGGCCAAGCTCCGGGTGGAGGGCATCACCAGGGTCACGCGGCTGGACATCGAGTTCGCCCGCGAGTTCGGCTACCGCGTCAAGCTCATGGCCAGCGCGCGGGAGGTGAACGGCCGCATCGAGGCCGGGGTCTATCCGGCCTTCGTCAAGTACACCTATCTGCTGGCCCGCGTGGGCGGGAACTACAACGCCGTGCGCGTGGAGGGCGAGGCCGTGGGCCCGGTGATGCTCCACGGCCAGGGCGCGGGGGCCACCCCCACGGGCAACGCCGTGCTGGCCGACATCATGGCGCTGATCCGCCACCGCCGCTGCTCCGGCTGCGGGCCGGACAACACCGGCTTCGGCAACACGGCCCTCCCCCCGGCCGCGGTGCTGCCCCCCGAGGAGGCCGTGAGCTGCCACTACCTGCGCTTCACCGTGCAGGACAAGCCGGGCGTCATGGCGGCCATCGCCCGGGCCATGGCCGAACGCGGCGTATCCATCGCCCAGGCGGTGCAGAAGGGCGAGGCCGGCCACAACCTGGTGCCCCTGGTGTTCCTGACCCACGAGGCCCCCTACGCGGCCGTCCGGGCCACCATGGACGCCATCGACGCCATGGACTTCATCGCCGAACCCACGGTCCACTTCCGAATCCTGTAGGTGCGCATGAAATTCCTCTTTCTCGTGGCCGACGGCATGGGCGACTGGCCCATCAAGGCCCTGGACGGCAAGACCTGCCTGGAGGCCGCCCACACCCCCTGTCTGGACGAACTGGCGGGCCGGAGCGTGCTCGGCCGCTGCGCCACCATCCCCAAGGGCATGGCCCCGGGGTCGGACGTGGCCAACATGGCCCTGCTCGGCTTCGACCCGGCGCAGTACCACACCGGACGCGGGCCCATCGAGGCCGCGGCCCAGGGCCTGGCCCTGGGGCCCGACGACCTGGTCTTCCGCCTGAACCTGGTCACGGTGAGCGAATTCTCCCAGTCGGGCGTCATGCTCGACTACTCCGCCGGGCACATCGACACCGAGCTGGCCACCAAACTGGTGGCCCGGCTCCAGGCCCGGCTGGGCGGCGAGGGCTTCATGTTCCTGCCCGGGGTGCAGTACCGCCACCTGCTCATCCAGCAGGGCGGCGCGCTGGAGCCCTCGGCCGAGCTGGCCGTGCGCCCGCCCCACGACATCCTGGACCAGAAGATCAAGCCCGACCTGCGGCAGATCTCCAAGTACGCCCCCCTCTGGGACCTGGTCTTCGGGGCCGCCGAGGTCCTGGCCGAGAACAACCCCACCAAGGCCAACGCCGTGTGGCCCTGGGGCCAGGGCCGCCCCCTCAGCCTGCCGGACTTCACGGCCAGCTACGGCCTGCGCGGCGGGGTCATCTCCGCCGTGGACCTCATCAAGGGCCTGGGCCTGGCCTCCAACATGGACGTCATCGACGTGCCCGGGGCCACCGGCCTGGTGGACACCGACTACGAGGGCAAGGTGGCCGCCGCCCTGGCCTACCTGGCCGAAAACGACTTCGTGTTCGTGCACCTGGAAGGCCCGGACGAGTGCGGCCACGGCGGCAGCCCGGAGTGCAAGGTCACGGCCATCGAGCGGTTCGACCAGCGCATCGTGGCCCCGCTGCTGGCGGGCCTGGCCGAGCGGGGCGAAGCGGCGGCCGTGCTGGTCTGCTGCGACCACTACACGCCCATCCAGGAGCGCACCCACACCACGGACCCGGTGCCGTTTCTGCTCCACTGGCCGGGCTGCGAGGGCTCCGGGGCCGCGGTCTTCAGCGAAAAGACCGCCGACGCGAGCGGACTGCGCATCGACGCCGGGCACAAGCTCCTGCCCTGGG
>JBFWIY010000074.1:0-8821 GCA_050255855.1 Desulfovibrionaceae bacterium | reverse complement strand
GATCTGGCCAGAGCGCCAAGCTCAAGATCCAGGACACCCTCATTTCCTCCACGCTCGCGCGCATCAAGTACAAATTGTTCATCATGAGCGGCAAGGGCGGCGTGGGCAAGAGCTCGGTGAGCGTGAACATCGCCGCCGCCCTGGCCGAGAAGGGCTTCAAGGTGGGGCTCATGGACGTGGACATCCACGGCCCGAGCGTGCCCACCCTGTTGGGCCTCAAGGGCCTCATGGACACGGACCGGGGCTCCCTCATCGTTCCCAAGCAGTACAACGAGAACCTGCACGTGGTGTCCATGGACTCGCTGTTGAAGGACCCGGACCAGGCCGTGCTCTGGCGCGGGCCCATGAAGACCTCGGCCATCCGCCAGTTCATCTCCGACGTGCAGTGGGGCGACCTGGACTTTTTGGTGGTGGATTCCCCTCCGGGCACCGGCGACGAGCCCATGACCGTGCTCAAGACCATCCCCGACGCCCTGTGCGTGGTGGTCACCACCCCCCAGGAGGTCTCCCTGGCCGACGTGCGCAAGTCCGTCAACTTCCTCCAGTACGCCAAGGCCAACATCCTCGGCGTGGTGGAGAACATGAGCGGGCTCGTGTGCCCGCACTGCGGGGAGCACATCGACCTGTTCAAGACCGGCGGCGGCCGCAAGCTGGCCGAGAAGTACGGCCTGGAGTTCCTGGGCGCCGTGCCCCTGGACCCGGCCACCGTGGTGGCGGGCGACCGGGGCACCCCGGTGGTCCTGCTCCAGGAGGACACCCCGGCCAAGCGCGCCCTGCGGGCCCTGGCCGACCGGGTGGCCGAGGCGGCGCAGAAGAGCCTGGAGGCCGCGGCCTCCGTCCACGCCTAGCGGAGCGTTCCGTGAACCTGCCCAACAAGCTCACCGTGGCGCGCATCGCCGCCACCCCCCTGGTGGTGGTGCTCATGCCCGTGGGCTCGGCCTTCACCGACGGGCTGGCCACGGCCCTGTTCATCCTGGCCTGCCTGACGGACCTGGTGGACGGCTGGCTGGCCCGCAAGTGGGACCAGGTCACGACCATGGGCAAGTTCATGGATCCCCTGGCCGACAAGCTGCTGGTGGGCTCGGTGCTCATCATGCTGGTGGGCCAGGGGCGCATCCCGGCCTGGGTGGCGGTGCTCATCGTGGCGCGGGAGATGGCCGTCACGGGCATGCGCGCCGTGGCGGCGGAGCGCGGGGTGGTGGTGGCCGCGGACCGCTACGGCAAGCTCAAGACCATCACCCAGATCGTGGCCCTGTCCCCGCTGGTCTGGGGGCGCGACATCTTCGGCCTGGACGCCCTGTTCTGGGGGCAGCTCATCCTCTATGTCGCCCTCGCCATTACGCTTTTTTCCGGGGGAAATTATCTGTACAATTTCTATAAAAATTTGCTAAAGAATCCGTAGCGTAAAGACCCGAGGGGAGGGCGTCGCCACCCGTGGCCATGCACAAGACCACCGACCACATCCGTCTGGTCCGCATCACCAGCTGCCTGCAGACCATTCTGGAGCTGGAGCCCGCGCTGTCCAAACTCGAAGTGGGTGCCGGTCTGCTGGACGAATTCGTGTTCCTCAAGTCGTTTCTGGAAAAGATCGACCGGGTGGATCTCTCGGAGGACGACGTGGACCGCATCGAGCGGGCCACGTGCAACTTTTTGGAGGAGCTGCGGCTGCCGCTGGCCCAGGCGGGCATGGAGCCCCCCGGGCGGCGTCGCCTGCAGTAGCCGAGGCCGTCATGGTGCGACGCGTCGTCCTGGCCGGTCTGGTGCTCGTGAACGTGGTGCTGCTCTGGGGCCTGGTGGCCAGCGACCACGGGGTCTTCGCCTACCTGGACCTCAAGGACCGGCACGACCGCCTGGTCCAGGACACCGCCGAGGCCGACCGCACCAGCCGGGTGCTCTCGCGGGAGATCCGCCTGCTCACCTCGGATGCGGCCTACCAGGAGAAGGTGGTGCGGGAGCGTCTCAACTACGTGCGTGAGGACGAGGTGCTCTACCTCTTCCCCGGCCCGTCGGCCGAGCCCGGAAAAGGGGGGACGGATGCAAGCGAAAATTGAGTGGTTCCAAGAAGTCCTGTCCCTGGAGCCGGGCTCCAAGGTCTTCTTCCCCCTGGCCAAGCTCTTCGTGGAGATCGGTGAGCGCGAAAACGCCGTCACCACCCTGAAGCAGGGCCTGGCCCGCCATCCCGACCACCTGGAGGCCCGGCTGCTGCTGGTGGACCTGCTGGTCCGCCTGGGCCGCCCGGCCGAGGCGCGCGACCAGCTCGGGGCCATCACCGAGCCCCTGGTGGCCTTTCCTGGCTTCTGGCGGCTCTGGGCCCAGAAGCTGCTGTCCGACAACAAGGAGCTGGCCGTCTTCCTGATGCTGGTGGCCTCCAACCTCACCGGCAAGGAGGTCCGCTGGACCGACGTGGTGCTGGAGGGCCTGAACAGCCTGTCCGAGCGTCTGGTGGGCCAGCCCGAGCCGGAGCCCGCGGCCGAGCCCGCGGCCGCCGAATCCGCTCCCGAGCCCCCGGCCCCCGCGGCCGCCGAATCCGCCCCCGAGGCCGCCGCCCCCGCCGTGGCCCCCGAGCCCGCTCCCGCCCCCGAGGCCGCCGAGCCTCCCGCCCTGGCCCCGGCCCCAGTCGACGCCGGCAAGGACGACGACGCCGACGCCCCCGTGGCCCCGCCCCCGGGCATCCGCACTCGCACCATGGCCGACCTGCTGGCCACCCAGGGGGACTCCCGGGCCGCCCTGGACATCTACCGCGAGCTCTGGAACAAGGCCCGCTCCGACGAGGAGAAGGCGGCCCTGGCCCAGCGCATCGAGGCCCTGGAGGCCGGACTCGCCGCTCCGGCGCAGCCCGCCGCCCCGCCCGAGGACCCGTTCAGCAAGCACGCCAAAAACCGGCTCATCAGCACCCTGGAGGCCCTGGCCTCCCGCTTCGAGGCCCGGGTCCGCGCCGCGGCCCCCCAGCCTGCCCGGAGTTGACAGACCCCGCCGGGGATGGTGTAAGCGGCTGACGTGCGCCGTCGGCGGCCGGCGGGAGGTTTTCCCGCCCCGACCCGGCCGGACCCCAACCAAGCGATCTCCATGCCACGACACCCCCTCGCCTTTTTCGGGCGTTTCGTCCTCATCTGCCTCCTCGCCGTACTGCCCGCCGCCTGCGGCGGCATCACCGACGCGGCCCACACCACCTGGCAGGGCACCAAGGACGTCTACCAGACCGCCGAAGGCTTCGTGAATCCGAAGCCGGACATCCAGACCGACCGCTATCCCTTCGAGAATCCCAACGAGGAGAAGCTGGCCCGGCTCTTCACCCCGGTGGACGACCCCCTCGGGTCCCTGGCCCGCTTCCTGGAGGACCAGGACCAGTACCCGGACCTGGACTGGATGCAGCTGCTCTTCGTGCGCTACCCCTGGGTGCACAGCCTCATCATCGTGGACAAGGACGGCTGGATGATGGACCGCATGCCCTACGACCCCATCAAGCGCATCAGCAAGCCCCTGGTCTACAGCGCGGCCTGGCGCGAGACCTTTCTCCAGACCCGGCTGGACACCCCGGAGCTCGGCCCGGAGCTCTACGTCGGCACCCCCTGGTTCCAGGACGCCGACTTCAAGGGCCTCATCATCGCCAGCTTCGACCCGCGCGTGCTCTTCAGCTTCTGCCCGGAGCCGGACCAGCTGGTCATCCTCCAGCCGGGGGGCGGGGTCTGGACCGAGGACGCCTCGGTGGACACCGCGGCCCTGCTGGCCTTGCCCTGGGACGAGATGCTCGTGGACCAGGTCTCGGGCCAGGTGGAGGCGGGCGGCGCCTACTACACCTGGATCGTCCGTTTCGTGGGCCACGACCCCTACGTCTATCTCACCAAATCCCCGGACCCCCAATACAGCGACAGCTGGCTGTTTTAATGGATTTGATCCAGGCTTTTTGCTAGGATCGGCCCCCGGCGCGGCGAGGAAGGCCGTGGCCGAGGCGCGTACCCTGCAAGGAGGCCGAGCGTGTCCAGTCAGATCACCGTCACCGAACACCTGCTGTATTCCCAGTCGCAGACCCGCGGTCGCGGCAAATTCACGTCCCTGCTGAACGAGATCATCCTGTCGGCCAAGATCATCAACCGCGAGGTGAACAAGGCCGGGCTGGTGGATGTCCTCGGCTTCACCGGCGAGGTCAACGTCCAGGGCGAACAGGTCAAGAAGCTCGATGAATACGCCAACCGCGTGCTCATCCACCGCATGACCCGGTCCGGAGTCATCTTCGGCATGGCCTCGGAGGAGAACGCGGACTTCATCGAGGTGCCCCACGACCAGCCGCGCGGCGAGTATTTCCTCATCTTCGATCCCCTGGACGGCTCGTCCAACATCGACGTCAACGTGAACATCGGCACCATCTTCAGCATCTACCGGCTGGACCACGTGCCCGAGGGCGACATCACCAGCTCCGACATCCTGCGCCGCGGCTCGGAGCAGGTGGCCGCGGGCTACGTCATCTACGGGTCCAGCACCATCCTGGTGCTCACCACGGGCGAGGGCGTGCACGGCTTCACCCTGGACCCCAGCGTGGGCGAGTTCCTGCTCTCCCACCCCAACATCCGCATCCCCGACCAGGGCAAGATCTACTCCGTCAACGAGGGGTACTCCATGTACTGGGACAAGGGGACGCGGGCCGCGGTGGACTACTTCAAGGGCCGGGACAACGCCATCGGGCGGCCCTATTCCGGCCGCTACATCGGCTCGCTGGTGGCGGACTTCCACCGCAACATGATCTACGGCGGGGTGTTCCTCTACCCGGCCGACATGCGCGACCCCAAGAAGCCGCGGGGCAAGCTGCGCCTCATGTGCGAGGGCAACCCCATGGCCATGATCGTGGAGGCCGCGGGCGGCCTGGCCACCGACGGGGTCCGCCGCATCCTGGACATCGAGCCCGAGTACCTGCACCAGCGCACCCCCCTGTTCGTGGGCTCCAAGAACGACGTGGAGGCCATCATGCGCATCTACAAGGAGTACGGGGCGCCGGGATGCTCGTCCTAGGCATCGAGACCAGCTGCGACGAGACCGGGGCGGCCCTGGTGCGCGACGGGGCCCTGGTGGCCCAGCGACTGGCCACCCAGCAGGCCCACGCCGTGTTCGGCGGCGTGGTGCCGGAGATCGCCTCGCGCGAGCACCTGCGCCTGCTGCCCGGGCTGTGCCGGGCCCTGTTCGAGGCCGCGGGCGTGGGCCCCGGGGACCTGGACGGCGTGGCCGTGTCCCGCGGGCCCGGGCTGCTGGGCGGGCTGCTGGTGGGCGTGGGCCTGGCCAAGAGCCTGTGCCTGGCCACGGGCGCGGCCCTGGTGGGGGTGGACCACCTCATGGCCCATCTGCTGGCCCCGCGCCTGGAGCAGGAGCTGGTCTTCCCGGCCGTGGGGCTGCTGGTCTCCGGCGGCCACACCCACACCTACCGCCTGCGCTCGGCCGTGGCGTTCGAGCTGCTCGGCCGCACCCTGGACGACGCGGCCGGGGAGTGCTTCGACAAGGCGGCCAAGCGCCTGAACCTGCCGTACCCCGGCGGGCGGCTGATGGACGAGCTGGCCGCCCGGGCCGAGCCGGACCCGGACCTCTTTCCCCGCGCCTACGTGGACAACCAGTCCCTGGACTTCAGCTTCTCCGGCCTCAAGACCGCGGTGGTCAACTACGTGGACGCCCACCCGGACCTGGTGCGGCCGCACATGGCCCCCGGCGGGGCGGCCGGGGAGGGCGTTACGCCCGAGATCGAGGCCCGGCTGGCCCGGGTCTGCGCCTCCCTGAACTTCGCCGTGGGCGAGACCCTGCGCATCAAGGTGCGCCGCGCCCTGGCCCGGGTCCCCGAGGCCCGCGCCCTGGTGGTGGCGGGGGGCGTGGCGGCCAACAGCCGGGTGCGCCGGGTCATGGCCGAGCTGGCGGACGAGCACGGCCTGCGCCTGATCCTGCCGAGCCTGGCTCTGTGCACGGACAACGCGGCCATGGTGGCCGCCGCCGGCGAGGTGCTGCTGGCCCACGGGCTGCGCCACGGGCTGGACCTGGAAGCGGTGCCGCGCGGCCGGAAAATCCCCTGGGATTTCATGCCGGAAAACCCCTCGACCATGGGGCCTCCCACGCTTCGACGTCTTGACAGCCCCCCGGTCGATCACTAGGTTATTTCATTTGCGACAGGGGGGCGGAGACCCTCGCCGGGAGCGCCCGCGCAGTCGGGCGTCCGACGGACCCAATGGATCGAACCCAAGGAGAACACAATGGCTATCCAGGTGACCGACGGCAATTTCGAGCAGGAAGTGTTGAAGAGCGATATTCCCGTTCTGGTGGATTTCTGGGCGCCTTGGTGCGGCCCCTGCCGGGCCATGGGGCCGGTCATCGACGAGCTGGCCACCGAGTACGAGGGCAAGGTCAAGGTCTGCAAGATGAACGTGGACGAGAACTCCGGCTCCCCGAGCAAATACGGCATCCGCGCCATCCCCACCCTGATCCTGTTCAAGGGCGGCGAGGTCCTGGACCAGAGCACCGGCGCGGTCTCCAAATCCAGCATCAAGGAAATGATCAGCCGCAAGGCGCTGTAGGGCATGTCGATCTACGACGCGGTCATCATCGGGGGCGGCCCGGCCGGGCTGACGGCCGCCCTCTATCTGCTCCGCTCCGGGGCCAAGACCCTGATGCTGGAGCGCATGGCCCCGGGCGGCCAGGTGCTCATGACCGAGGAAATCGAGAACTATCCCGGTTTCCCCAAGGGCATCAAGGGCTATGAGCTGGTGGACCTGTTCCAGGCCCAGGTGGACGCCTATGGCCTGGAGCGCCGGAGCGACGAGGTCACGGCCATCGAGCCCGGCGAGGGCGGCCGCCACGTGGTGATGGCCGGCGACGAGCGCATCGAGACCCGCACGGTCATCCTGGCCTCGGGCGCCCACTACCGGAAGCTCGGCGTCCCCGGCGAGAAGGAGTACCTGGGCAAGGGCGTGTCCTACTGCGCCCTGTGCGACGGGAACTTCTACCGGGGCCGCAAGGTGGCCGTGGTGGGCGGCGGCAACGCCGCCCTGGAGGAGAGCCTCTACCTGGCCCGCATCGTGGACCACGTGACCCTCATCCACCGGCGCGACGAGTTCCGCGGCCAGAAGTGCTACGAAGACAAGTGCGCCATCGCCCCCAAGATGACCATCCTGCGCTCCACCGTGGTGGAGAGCATCGACGGGGACGCGGGCGGGGTCACCGGCGTGAGCCTGAAGAACGTCAAGACCGGGGCGCAGAGCACCCTGGCGGTGGACGGCGTGTTCGTCTTCGTGGGCTTCGACCCCAACCTCGACTACCTGCCCGCCGCCGTGAAGCGCGACAAGAACGGCGTGCTCACCGACTGTGAGATGCGCACCAGCGTCCCGGGGATCTTCGCCGCGGGCGATGCGCGCTCCAAGCTCTGCCGCCAGGTGGCCACGGCCGTGGGCGACGGGGCCACGGCGGCCAATACGGCCCACATCTACCTGGAATCCCTCGATGCGTAGACTTGCTTCCCTGGTTCTGGCCCTGGCGCTCACCGCGGCGCTCACGGGATGCGGCCTGGTGGACTACTATTTCCTCCCCCCGCCCGAGGAGACGGCCCAGGAGCTCTACGAGGCGGGAGTGCAGGCCATGCACGACAAGGAATACACCGACGCCGCGGACTACTTCATCAAGCTCAAGGACCGCTATCCCTTCAGCCCCTTCACCCTGAACGGCGAGCTGGCCCTGGGCGACGCCTACTTCCTGGACGGGAAGTACGTCCAGGCCGCGGATTCCTACAAGGAGTTCGAGGCCCTGCACCCGAGCAACGAGCACATCCCCTACGTGCTCTACCAGATCGGGCTCTCCAACTACAATCTCTTCGACTCCATCGACCTGCGCCAGACCAACGTCAACGACGGCCTGGAGTACTTCTACCGGGTGACGGAGCAGTTCCCGGACACGGACTACGCCAAGGCGGCCAAGGACTACATCCTCAAGAGCCGCCGCATCCTGGCCGAGCACGAGCTCTTCATCGCGGACTTCTTCTGGCGCACGGACAACTACGGCCCGGCCTGGAAGCGCTACAGCTACGTGGCGGAGAACTTCCCGGACGTGCCCGACCTCCAGGAGTACGCGCGCAAGCGCTCGGAGTATTCCTACTTCGAGTACCAGAAGACCCGCTCCGTCCAGGAGCAGGAAGAGGTCCACGGCTCCTGGAAGGACTACTTCAAGTGGCTCTGAGCCGGAACGGGCAGGGGAAACCATGGACGACCTGATCCCCCCCGGCTGGCTGGAACGCTCCGCCCTGGATGACGGGGCCCTGGCCGCGGCCTACGACGCCCTGGACGACCTGCGCCTGGCCCGGCTTAAGGGCCTGGCCGCCCGGCTGGACGCCCGCTACGAGCCCGCCCCGGCGCGGCGCTGCGGGGTGACGGGCGAGGTCCCCGGCCTGCTGCGCTATCGCGCCGAGCGCGCCCCCCTGGATTTCGTCTGCCTGCTCCTGGGCGGGGAGGCCCTGTCCCCGGCCAAGGTCATGGCCGCCCTGGTGCCCGCCGCGGTGCTCGGGGTGCCCCGGCTGACCGCCGCCTTTGTGGACGCCGAGCCCACGGACGCCGTGCTGGCCGCCCTGGAGGTGGCCGGGGTGGGCGAGGTGCTGGCCGTGCCCACGCGGCGCACCTGCGCCCTGGTGCGCGCCCTGGCCGCCGAGGGCCGGGGCCTGGCCGTGCTGCTCGGGGTGTCCTGCCCGGGCGGCTGCGTGCCCCCGGAGCGGATGGACAGCCTGCCCCTGGCCGTGCCGGCCCGGGCCGCCGTGCTCCAGCGCGGGCCCGGCGACTTCGACCTGGAGGCCCTGGCCTGGGCCCATCCGGAC
>JBFWIY010000073.1:0-8848 GCA_050255855.1 Desulfovibrionaceae bacterium | reverse complement strand
GTGCGGATGTCGATGCCGCGGCTCAGGCGGCCGATGACCAGGGCGAAGGGGACGCTGCCCAGCAGATAGGCGGCGATGGGCAAGAGGATCGAGGCCATGTTCGCTCCTTGGACCGTCGTTGCGCCGAGCCACCATAGCCCCTTTGCCGGGCGAGGCAAAGGGGGCGGCGGGGCGGTTTTCCCGGCGCGGGGCGGGGCTCAGTCGGGCTCGGTGGCCTGGACCACGCGGATCTCGTTGGTGAGCGGGTCCACCCGGCCGAAGGTGAGCAGGAAGGGGCGGCCCGGGCGCAGGTCGCCGCCCAGCATGGCGCGCGGGGCGCGGACGTAGATCTGGAGGTGGGGCATGGAGAGGGTCGGGTAGGGGCCGTTCGCGTCCACCAGCACGGCGGGCTGGGGCTCGCGCCGGTGGCGGCGCAGCCAGACGAGCTTCCAGTAGCGCGGGCGGTAGCGCTGCACCTGGCCCACGGCCTGGCTGCGGGCCGAGAGCCCGGGGAGCAGGGCCTCCAGGTCCTGGCGCGTGAAGCAGGGCGCGTCGTGCTCGATGAGGGCGCAGATCTGGGCGCAGTTCACCAGGTCGGTGTAGCGCCGGATGGGCGAGGTGATGGGCGCGTAGACCGGGGCGGCCAGGGCGGCGTGGGGCTTGGGCTCCAGTTCCAGAATGGAAGGCGGGGCGTGCTTCACCGCGGCGTAGATGTCCTCGGGGGCGTCGAACACGCCCTGGGCCTCGATGGGCAGGCGGCCTTCCTGGGTGCGGTGGAACAGGGCCGCGCCGCGCTCGCTGGCCCACTGGGCCAGGCAGGCGTTGGCCAGGACCATGAACTCCTGCACCAGGAGCCCGGCCGCGGCGGCCTCGGGCTTGTCGATGATCTCCACGGCGGCGTCGCCCGCCTCGGGGCTGACGCGCAGCTCCGGCTCGCTGCGCCGGATGAGCATGGCCCCGGCGCGCAGGCGGCGGGCCAGCAGGCGCTCGCCCAGCTCCCGGGCCAGGGCGAGCTGGTCCGCGTGGGGCGCGGCCGGGTTGTCCGGGCCGGGGTCGCCCTCCAGCACGGCCTCCACGTCGTCGAAGTGCAGGTTGGCGGTCAGGCGCACCCAGACCGCGCGGGGGCGCACGGCGGCGCATTCGCCCGCGGCGTCGATGTCGAATTCGGCCACCAGGGCCGGGCGGGCGTTCCCGGCGGTGAGGCTGTAGCGCCCCACGCCCAGGGCCTCGGGCAGCATGTGGCTGGTCTGCTCGGGCAGGTACAGGCTGCTGGCGCGGTGGCGCACGGCCAGGTCCAGGGGGGAGCCGAAGGTCCAGGTCAGGGTGGGCCGGGCCAGGGCCAGGGTGAGGCGGAAGCCCTCCCCGGCGCGGGTGACGAAAAAGGCGTCGTCGATGTCCCGGGTGGTGGCGGAGTCGATGCTCAGGAAGGGCGTGGGCTCGGGCTCGGCCGCGGCCTCGGCGGCGTCCAGCCGGGCCAGGTGGTCGGCCACCTCGTCGCGGAAGTCCAGGGCCCAGCCGTCTCCGGGGCGGTAGTCGGCCTCGTCCAGGTGGTGGTTGTGGTGCGGGCTCAGGATGCCCCAGCGCTGGGCCAGGATGAGGGCCAAGTGGGGGTGTTCTGGCAGGCCCTTCTGCAGGGCGGCCCAGAGCTTGGCGTCGGATTCCTCCAGGCGTCCGGCCACGGCCTGGCGCAGCACGGCTTCCAGGCGTTCGGCCACCTCCGGGGCGGGGCGGCGCAGGGCCTCGGGCTTCTGGCCGTCCCAGAGCTGGCGCAGGAGCTCCTGGCCCGCGGCCACGGCGCGCTCGCGCGTCTCCTCCTCCTCGCGCTGGGCGGAGAGCAGGGCGACCTTGTCCGCGGGGTGGACCTCGAAGTCCGGGGGCTGGAACTTGAAGCGGGTCTTGGCGGCGAGCAGGGCGCGGCCCAGCCCGGCCACCTGGTCGGGGTCCGGGTCGGTCCAGAGGACCTGGGCGAACCAGGCCACCGGGGCGCGCTCCACCTCGCCCTGGGCCAGGTCCCAGAGCTGCTCCACGTCCACGGCCTCCTCGGTCTCGCGGCGGCGGCGGGCGTGTTCGGCCAGGGCCTCGTCCATGGTCTGGCGGGAGGGGGCGGCGTCCTCGTGGCGCGGTCCGGTCCAGGGCAGGAGCCGGGCGGCGGCCAGCTTGGTCTCGCGCTTGTTCTGGGTGTAGAGCCGCAGCCTGCCGGCGGACTCCTCCACCACCCAGGCCACCTGGGGCGCGTTGCCCTGCATGAGCTCGACGATGCAGCCCGGCCGGATAGGCGAATGGGAAATCATGGGATCCTTTATGGTTGCAGCCGGGCCGAAAAATCAACCGGCCGAGAAAAACAGCGCCGACGGTCCATCACGGCGCAAGTCCCCAAAGCGCCGGGCCCGTCCTCCTTGGCGGCGCGAGTCCTCGAAGCACCGCCCCCCGCTCCATTCCCGAAATTCTTCCCCCGGGTCATCCAACCCGTCCGCCAGGAGCGCGAGTCCGCGAAGCGCTCCCCGCCCGCTCCCCCGTCGCTCCCCGCCTTCCCCCTCCCCCCGGTCCACGACGCGGGAGGATCGTTCAAGCGCCGCGAGGGCAAGGCGCGAGGGACAATCCGGGGCCGAAGCGGCCTCCCTGGCCGTGAGGACCCGGATTTCCCGAGCAACGCAGCCATCGCGGATGCTTCAACGATCCGTCAGTGCTTAAAAGAGCGTTGGCCCGTGAAGACCATGGCGGCCTGGGGGACGGCTTCGTTGACGGCGCGGATGACCTCGGCGTCGCGGATGCTGCCTCCGGGCTGGGCGATGGCGATGATGCCCTGCTCCAGGAGCAGGTCCACGCCGTCGCGGAACGGGAAGAATCCGTCGGACACGGCCACGGACCCGGGCAGCCCGGCGCGGTCGGCCTGGGTGCGGGCCTCGATGTCCGCGAGCTTTTGGGCCAGGGCCGGGTCGCCCCCGGCGGCCAGCTTGAGCTCGTACAGGGACTTGCCGGTCTCGTGGAAGGAGAGCAGGTCCGCGTACTTGGTGTAGGCCTTGCCCACGGCCAGCTGCACGCAGCCCACGCGGTCCTGCTCGCCGGTGCCGATGGCGGTGGTGACGCCGTTCTTGACCATGAGCACGGAGTTGGAGGTGACGCCCGCCTCCACGGCCCAGGCGAAGAGCAGGTCGTCGGCCTCGGCCTTGGACGGGGCGCGGGCCAGCAGGGTGGCCCCGTCCTGCTCGGCCTGGGCGGGCAGGAAGTCCGCGGCGGTGCGGATGCGGTTGCGGAAGCTGAACTGGAGCACCAGGCCGCCGTCCATGAGGCTCTTGATGTCCAGGAAGGGCTGGCCGGCCAGGTCGGCGAGCTTGGCGACGCCCGGGATCTCCAGGATGCGCAGGTTCTTTTTCTTCTTGAGCAGGGCCAGGGCGGCGGGCTCGTAGCCCGGGGCGGCCAGGACCTCGAAATAGGCGGAGGTGATGATCTCGGCGCAGGCCACGTCCACGGGGCGGTTGAGCACGATGGCCCCGCCGAAGGCGGCGATGCGGTCGGCGTCGAAGGCGCGTCGCAGGGCCTCGGCCGGTCCGGCCTCGGTCCAGGCCGCGCCGCAGGGGTTGTTGTGCTTGAGGATCACGGCGCAGGGCTTGGCGTCCAGGTATTGCAGGATGTTCAGGCCGTTGTCCACGTCGGTGAGGTTGATCTTGCCCGGGTGCTTGCCGGCCTGGAGCATGTGCTCCTCGTTCAGGGCGCAGACCAGGCCCTGGCCCGGGCCGCGGAAGGCCACGCCGCCGATGGTCAGGCCGCCCTGCACGGGTTCGTACATGGCCGCGGGCTGGTCCGGGTTCTCGCCGTAGCGCAGGCCCTTTTCCGCGCCGTCGATGACCCAGGTGCGCTTGCGGAAGGTCAGGCGCTGGCCGCCGAGCTCGATGGCCAGCTCGCGCGGGAACGGGTCCTCGGACAGGGTCTTGTACATCTGCTTGAGATCGCTCATGTGGTCTCCTTGGGATCGAAGTGGAGACAGGGGTGTATCACAGGCCGCCCCGACGGGCAATTTGGGCGTTGGCGGCCGGGCCGGATTCTGCTAGCCTTTCCGGCCGGAGGGGAGCATGTCCGCACCAAGCACCATCGAGAGCGCCGTGCTGAAGCTGGCGCGCCAGATCAACGCCTATGACGAGGCCTCGCTCATGAGCCTGTGGGAGCGGCTGGCCGACCGCGTGCGGCGCTTCGAGCCCACGCGGGCCTGGGAGGAGGCGGCCATCGCCCTGTCCCTGGTGCAGGGCATGCGCTTCAAGAACCAGCTCTTCAATTATCATTGGGCCCAGTCGCGCAAGGCCGGGGAGCACCCGGCGAGCTTCGACCTGGCCTCCCTGACCGCGCCCGAGCCGCCGCGGGCCGACGCCCCCGCGCCGGACGAAGGTCCGGCCGCCCCGGCTCGGCCCGAGCCCAAGCGCGGCAAACTCCTCAAGCTCGGCCCGCGCGAGAAGTAGGCCCGCGCGGGCCCGGCCCGCGCCCCGGCGGGCCGCCCGGCCCCGCTTTCCGCCCTTTCCGGAACATCGCTTCCCATTTCGCGCCCTTGCGGCGCGCCAAGCTTTCGCGGTGCGGGGTGATTTTTCCTTGGCGCTTTTGTTGACACCAGTTCCCCCCGCGTTTTAGGCAATACTGCCTTGCGCGCGCCGTCACGCGGGCGATCCCAGCCGGCCGTGAGCCGGGGGCATCCCAAGGAGAGGACATGTCGAACATCGTGGTTTTCGGGTCGCAATGGGGCGACGAGGGCAAGGGGAAGATCGTGGACATGCTGGCCGAGCACACCGCGGCCGTGGTCCGCTTCCAGGGCGGCAACAATGCCGGGCACACCCTGGTGGTCAACGGCGAGCAGTGCATCCTGCACCTCATCCCCTCGGGCATCCTGCACCCGGGCAAGGCCTGCCTCATCGGCAACGGCGTGGTTCTGGACCCCGAGGTCTTTCTGAAAGAGGTGGACACCCTGGCCGAGCGCGGGGTGGACGTGTCCCCCTCCCGGCTCATGATCTCCAAGAAGACCCACGTCATCATGCCCTACCACCGGCTGCTGGACACCTGCCGCGAGGCCGCCAAGGACGCGGGCAAGAAGATCGGCACCACCGGCCGCGGCATCGGTCCCTGCTACGAGGACAAGATGCAGCGCTGCGGCATCCGCGCCGGGGACCTCACGGATCCGGACCTGCTCAAGGCCAAGATCGAGGCCGCCCTGGTGGAGAAGAACATCCTGTTCAAGCATTTGTTCGGCGCGGATCCCCTGGACCCGGCCGCGGTGCTCAAGGCGCTGCTGCCCGTGGCCGAGCGCGTGGCCCCGTACCTGGGCGACGTGTCCGCGGCCATCCAGATGGTGGAGGGCACCAAGGGCGACGTGCTGTTCGAGGGCGCGCAGGGCACCCATCTGGACATCGACCACGGCACCTACCCCTTTGTGACCTCGTCCAACACCGTCACCGGCAACGCCGCGTCCGGCTCGGGCTGCGGTCCGCGCCATTTGGACCGCATCGTGGCCGTGGTCAAGGCCTACACCACCCGCGTGGGCGGCGGGCCCTTCCCCACGGAGCTTTTGGACGAGACCGGCGACTTTCTCCAGGGCCAGGGCGGGGAGTTCGGGGCCACCACGGGCCGCCGCCGCCGCTGCGGCTGGCTGGACATCGCCCTGCTGCGCGAGTCCGTGCGGCTGAACACCCCCACGGAACTGGCCATCACCAAGCTGGACGTGCTCTCGGGCCTCAAGGAGCTCAAGCTCTGCGTGGCCTACCGCTACCGCAACGACGTCATGGACTACCCGCCCCAGGAGCAGAACGGCCTGGCCTACGTGGAGCCCGTGTACGAGACCCTGCCCGGCTGGACCGAGGACATCAGCGCCGCCACCCACTGGGCCGACCTGCCGCGCAACGCCCGCGAGTACCTGCGCCGCGTGGAGCAGCTGCTCGGCGTGCGCATCGGCGTGGTCTCCGTGGGCCCGGACCGGGAGCAGACCCTCATCAAGGACTGAGTCCGGTGCACATCCCGCCACGGCTCGGGGGCGGCGTGTCGCCCGCATCCGCACGGCCCCGGGGCCGCGGGGAGCGGCGCGCGCGCCCCGGCCGCGCCGGGATCGGGCCGTCCTTGACCCGAGGGAGGGCCTGAGCATGGCCGCCTTGAAAAAGGACGCCCCGGCCGAATCCGTCCTCGCCCCCTCGGCCATCACCCCGGCGGAGCTGACCGCCATCCTGGCGCGCCACGGCCTGGCGCGCGCCCGGCTCATGGCCCTGGCCGCGCACCCGCCCCAGAGCCTGGTGCTGGAGGGCGGCGGCCCGCGGGAGCGCGAGGCCGTGGCCCTGTTCTGGGCCGCGCTGCTCAACTGCCGGGCGGGCGCGGGCGGCGCGCTGCTGCCCGGCGTGGAGCCCCCGGCCCGGCCCTGCCTGGCCTGCACGCCCTGCCGCCAGATCCTGGACAACGTGTTTTCCGACCTGCACCTCTTCGACGGCTGGCGCGAGGGGGTCATCAAGGTGGAGCCGGTGCGCGAGCTGCGCCCGGTCTGGGGCCAGCCGCCCCACGGCGACGGGATGCGCGTCACCATCTTCGCCGAGGCCCAGACCATGATGCCCGCCGCGGCCAACGCCCTGCTCAAGACCCTGGAGGAGCCCCGGCCCGGCAACGTGTTCGTGCTGCTCGCCCCGCAGCGCGAGCGCCTGCTGGAGACCCTGGTGTCCCGCAGCTTCGTGCTCACCCTGGCCTGGCCCGATCCCGAGGCGGACGACCCGGCCGACGCCGAGGCCGCGGTCTGGGCCGACGCCCTGGCCGCCTTCTGGACCACGGGCAAGGGCTGGTATCCCCGCACCCTGGAAAAGGGCGGCCTGGACGCCCCGCTCGCCCGGCGCGTCATCCTGCACTGCCAGCGCGAGCTGGTCCGGGCCATGACCGGCCGCCCGGGCGGGGCCCTGGCCCGCTATGCGGCCGAGCGCATGGACGCCGAGGCCCGCCGCCGCTTCGACCTGGCCCTGGACCAGGCCCAGATCGCCCTGGGGGCCAGCACCGCCTCGGTGGTCAGTCCCCCCCTCGTCCTCGACTGGATCGCTACGCTGACGGATCGCTGAAACATCCGCGATGGCTTCGTTGCTGCGCGGAAGGCAGCTCCTCACGGCCAGGGAGGCCGCTGCGGGCTGCCTTGCCGCTTGCGCCTCGCCCTCGCGGCGTTTGAGCGATCCTCGCGCGTCGTCGGCTGGGGGAAGGGGAAAGGCGGAGACCGGCGAGGGAGCGGTGGGGAGCGCGTCGGGGACTCGCGCTCCTGGGGCGGATGGGCGGAGGGGGGAGGATGCGGGGCTTCGGGGACTCGCCCCGCGGGGGGCGGTGGGGATTAAAATTTGTGTTTGTTAATATACTGGAATAAAATAGTTCGATTGGAAACGGGGCGGCTTTGCCGCCCCGTTTTGGTTGGAGGGATGGAGGGCGGGATCAGCCCAGTTCGGCGTGGATGAGTTCGGCTGCCTTGCAGCCGGAGAGGAGCATGCCGCCGAAGATGGGGCCCATGCGGTGGGCGCCGTGCACCGCGTTGGCCGCCATGCCCGTCACCCAGACGCCCGGGAAGACCTGCCGGGTGTTGTCCACCGTGGTGGACTCGGCCCGCTCCGCCCACATGGAGCGCTCGCCCTCGATGCCCCCGGACCGGGTGTCCAGGCGGATGCCGTTCTTGCGGATCAGCGTCTTGAGCACCTCGGTGTCGTGGCCCGTGGCCTCCACCAGGGCCCGGCAGGAGAGCACCAGCGGGTCCACGTGCAGCCGGGCCAGCTCCACGGGCGAGGAGTTGATGACGATGCCGGTGACGCGCTGGTCGTCCAGGCCGTCCGCCCCGCCCCCGCGCAGCACCACGTCCTCCACGCTCATGCAGTTGAAGAAGCGCGCCCCGGCCAGGCAGGCCCGGGAGGCGAGCGTGGTGGTGGCCGTGACCGCGTCGGCCGTGAAGTAGCCGTCGCCCCAGGGGGCCAGCGGGACCCCGGCCTCCTCCAGCACCGCCTTGCCCGCGGTCTGGACCACGATGCTGTTGTAGGTCATGCCGCCGCCCCACATGCCGCCGCCGATGCTCAGCTTGCGCTCGAACACCGCCACCTTGCGGCCCTGCTCGGCCAGTTTCCAGGCCGCGGTCAGGCCCGAGGGCCCGGCCCCCACGATGGCCACGTCCAGGTCCAGGCAGTCCCGGAACTTGGCGAAGAAGGTGCTGAGGATGGCCTCGGTGATGCGGGTCTCGTCCAGGGGTTGGGACGCCGGGGCGGGAACGGACGGGGGTGTCTGGGGATGGCTGGGCATGGAATCGCTCCTTGGCGGATGCCGGTCTGGTCCGACGACGGCGGGGCGGACGGACGAGGGGCATACCCGGAGCGCGATGCGGCCCCGGACCGCCACGGGCGGCGTCGGGGCGACGGATCGAACGGACGGCGGCCGGGACGGCCCGGACCGCAAGACCGGCCGGAACGCGCGCGGGGCGCGGGCCGGACGGGCCAAGCGGACCGGATGGGCCGGGCGGCGGGGCGGGCAAGGGCCCGGAGGGGGCTGGGGGCGGCGGCGCAAAGGCCGACGCAACGGGGCAGAACCGGCATGGCGAGCTCCGAATTCCCTACGGCAGTCCGAACTGCATCAGGTTCCATGGGTATGATCTCAGTCCCGCCGCGCGGCGGGACACCCCAATCGGACAACGGCAATGTAGACCGGAACCGGCGGGGAGGCAAGGGCGGGCGGGGGCACCCGGAGCATGGGCAACACGTTTATCCGGGCATATGGGGAACACTGGGCACCGTAAGCGTCCATACCTGTTCCCGTCCGCGTCTGTCCGGGCACAGGGGGAATACTGTGTTTCGGGCGCGGGGCGGCGGGAGTGAAAGTCACCCTCGGAAAGCGGGCTGGGGAGGGG
>JBFWIY010000072.1:0-8849 GCA_050255855.1 Desulfovibrionaceae bacterium | reverse complement strand
AAGCGGCTGCTGGCCTCGCTGTCGGCCGCCGGGGCCGAGACCCACCTCTGCCTGGACGCCTCCCTGGCCCGGCTCGCGGCCCTGCTCTTTCCGGACGTGGTCCTGCACCCCATCCGGGCCCACGGCGGCGCGGGCCTGCGCGCCGACCCCGCGGCCCTGGGCCGGGCCCTGCTGGGCGAGAACCGGCGGGCCTTCGCCGAACTGGCCGCCCTGGGCTTCGACGCGGTCTATAACCTGAACTTCTCCGGCCTCAATTTCGCCCTGGCCGGGCTCTTTGACCGGGACAGCGTGCGCGGCTACGCCCGCCGCCAGGGCCAGGACCTCAAGGGCCCGTGGCCCGACCTGGCCATGCGCTGGGCGGCGGACCGGCGCATCGGACTCAATCTGGTGGATTTCTGGGGGCATTACGTAAAAAATCCCATCCAGCCCGAATCCGTGAACCCGAAAGCGGAGCCGCGCGGCGGCGGTGTGGGGGTGGTGCTGGCCGGGCGCGAGTCCCGCCGCTCCCTGCCCCCCGAGACCCTGGCCGCCCTGGCCGGGCTGCTGCGCGACGTGCTCGGGGCCCGGCGCATCGTGCTGCTGGGCAGCGCGGCCGAGGCCGCCTGCGGCCGGGCCGTGACCCGGGCCCTGGCCGGACGCCACGCCGGGAGCGTGGAGGACCTGGCCGGCAAGACCGACTGGGCCGGGCTGGTGGAGACGGTGGCCGGGCTGGACACGGTGCTCACCCCGGACACCGGGGTCATGCACCTGGCCTGCCACCTGGGCGTGCCGGTGCGGGCCATGTTCCTGTCCTCGGCCTGGTGCTGGGAGACCGGGCCCTACGGCGCGGGCCACCGGGTCTACCAGGCCGCCATGCCCTGCGCCCCCTGTCTGGAGTCCCGGCCCTGCGGCCTGGGCGTGCGCTGCCTGGCCCCGTTCACCACGCCGGAATTCCAGCGCTTCCTGGCCCGGGGCGAGGCGCGCTTCCTGCCGCCCGGGCTGCTGGCCCTGGAGACCGGATTCGACGCCCTGGGCGTCACCTACGCCCCGAGCGCCGGGCCGGACGACGAGAGCGCCCCGCGCCGTGCGGCCCTGCGCCGCCTGCTGGCCGAGCAACGCCGGGTGGCGGCCGCCTTCCCGGCCCCCGGGACGGCCGGAGCGGGCAGGACTCCCGGATTTGCCGCGGAAAACGGATTCCCCGAAGCCCCCGGGGCGACCGAAGCGGCCGAAACGGCCGGATCGCCCCCCTCGGCAGGGGAGGGCGCGGCCCCCGCGCCTCCCGCGCCCCCATCGGGCGTGAACGCCGCTCCCGACCGGGCCCATGCCGGTCCAGCCGACGCCAACGCCCCCTCCGGCGACGCGGCCGCCGTCCCCCCCCCGCTGCCCGCGGCGGACCCGCGGATGGTCCACGAACTGGCCCGACACCTCTTCCAAGAGCGGCAGTGGCTTCCTGAGCGGCAGGATTCACGCAACTTCACGTATGATTGAGGATTCAGCTCCGTTTTGAAAAGTCTAAATAATCTCTATAAAAACTTTAGACCTTCTGCCTGACATGGACAAACATTTGAAAATCCTGGTGGTCCTGCCCCTGTACGGCGGCTCCCTGCCCGTGGGCCGATTCTGCGTCTCGGCCCTGCGCCAGATGGGGCATCTGGTGGAGGTCTTCGAGGCCCCGGACTACTACGGGGCCTATCAGGCCCTGGAGGCCTCCCGGGTGACCTCGGACCGGCTGGAGCAGCTCCAGCAGAGCTTTCTCCAGGTGGTCTCCCAGATCGTCCTGGCCAAGGTGGAGAGCTTCGAGCCGGACCTGGTGCTGGCCCTGGCCCAGGCCCCGCTCTCCCTCCAGGCCCTCAAGCGCCTGCGCCGCGACAAGGTCGTCACGGCCATGTGGTTCGTGGAGGACTTCCGGCTCTTCACCTACTGGCGCGCCTTCGCGCCCTTCTACGACGTCTTCGCCGTCATCCAGAAGGATCCCTTTCCGGCCGAACTGGCCGCCATGGGCCAGCCCAACGCCCTGTACCTGCCCCTGGCCGCCCAGCCGGACTTCCACCGGCCCCTCAAGCTCACCCCGGTGGAGCGCCGCAAATTCGGCGCGGACGTGGCCTTCATGGGCGCGGGCTATCCCAACCGCCGCCTGGCCTTCCGCGACCTGGTGCACTTCGACTTCAAGATCTGGGGCACGGAGTGGGAGGGCGACCACGTGCTCGCCCCCTACGTGCAGATGGCCGGGGCGCGCGTGTCCAGCGAGGACTGCGTGCGCATCTTCAACGCCACCCGCGTGAACCTGAACCTGCATTCCAGCGTGGACCCGTCGCGCCTGGTGACGGGCGGGGACTTCGTGAACCCGCGCACCTTCGAGCTGGCCATGTGCGGGGCCTTCCAGCTGGTGGACCCGCGCACCCTCATGCCCGAACTCTTTGCCGAAAACGAGCTGGCCACCTTCGAGTCCATCCCGGACCTCAAGGACAAGATCGCCCACTTCCTGGCCCATCCGGCCGAGCGCGCGGCCTATGCCGAGCGGGCCCGGGCCCGGGCCCTGGCCGACCACACCTACGCCCGGCGCATGCAGACGCTCCTCGACTTCACGGCGGAGCGGATTCCCGGCTGGCCCCGGCCCCGCGCCGCGGCCACGGCCGCTGCGGAGCTGGCCGGGCTGGCCCCGGAGCTGGCCGCCGAGGTCACGGCCCTGCTGGACCGCCTGGGCCTGCCCGAGGACGTGGGCTTCGACGACCTGGTCTGGGCCCTGCGCCAGCAGCAGGGCCGGCTCACGGACCTGGACGTCTCCATCCTCTTCCTGGACGAGTGGCGCAAGCAATACGTCGGGGAGTGAGAACCCGGATTTGGGTTCACGCCTTGCCGCCCGCAGCGGCCCGGGAACGGGAGCGCCTCAGCCCCGGGACGGGCGCTGGCTGCGCAGGTGCTGCTTGAGCCAGGCGTAGAGCCGCGGCTCGGCCCCCTGGTCCTTGGGCGCGTAGAAGCTCCGGCCCTCCAGCTCGGCGGGCAGGTAGGACTGGCGCACCCAGGCCCCGGGGAAGGAGTGGGGATACTTGTAGTTCCGGCCGTAGCCCCATTCCCGCTGCAGGGCGGTGGAGGCGTTGCGCAGGTGCAGGGGCACGGGCTGGGGCCCGTTCTCCCGCACCTCCTTGCGCACGGCGTGCAGGGCGGCGTAGGTGCTGTTGCTCTTGGGGGCGATGGCCAGGTAGACCGCCACCTCGGCCAGGGGGATGGCCCCCTCGGGCATGCCCACGAACTCCACGGCCTGCTGCCCGGCCACGGCCAGGGGCAGGGCGTCCGGGTCGCCCAGGCCCACGTCCTCGGCCGCGGAGATGACCAGCCGCCGGGCCACGAAGCGCGGGTCCTCGCCCGACTCCAGCAGACAGGCCAGGTAGTACAGGGCCGCGTCCGGGTCCGAGCCGCGGATGGATTTTATCATGGCCGAGGCCAGCTCGTAGTGGGAGTCGCCGTCGCGGTCGCCGCGGATGACCACCTCGGGCAGGGCCTTGGCCAGCTGCTCCGGGGCGAGCTTGTCGGGCGGGAGCTGGGCCGCGTACTCCAGCAGGTTGAGCATGGTCCGGGCGTCGCCGCTGCTCATGGCGGCCAGCAGGTCCAGGGCCGCGTCGTCCAGCGGGGCCTCCAGCTCCTGCACGGCCCGGCGGCCCACCTGGACCAGCTCCTCGCGCGTGAGCGGCCGGAAGCGCAGCACGTGCAGCCGGGAGAGCAGCTGCCGCGTCACGGAAAAGGACGGGTTTTCCGTGGTGGTGGCCAGGAGCACGATCTGGCCCGACTCCAGCAGGGGCAGGAAAAAGTCCTGCTGCGCCTTGGAGAAGCGGTGCAGCTCGTCCAGGATGAGCACCTCCACGCCCGGGAGCTGCTTGCGCAGGGCCGTGAGCCCGGCCTCGGGCGCGCTCACCCGGAGGTGGGGCTTGGCGGCCAGCCGGGCCAGGAGCAGGGCCATGGTGGACTTGCCGCAGCCGGGCGGGCCAAAAAAGAGCAGGCTGGGCAGTCGCTTGGCCGCCACAAAGGCGCGGATGCGCTCGGCCAGGTGGCCCTGGCCCACGAACTCCTCCAGGCTGCGCGGCCGGATGCGGTCGGCCAGGGGCTGGGTGTCGGTGAGTTCGAGCTGCATGGCGTCTCTGGATAACGTCGTCGGGGTTGCGGGTTCTAGGGGGCCTCGGCGCGGGGGGCGCGCCGGGCGTGTCGGGCGTGAAAGGCCAGGCCCAGGGCGTGCAGGGCGGCGGTCTCCCAGCGCAGCACCGAGCGGCCCAGGCTCACCGGAAGCATGCCCGCGGCGGTGAGCCGCGCCACCTCGCCCGTCTCCAGCCCGCCCTCGGGCCCGATGACCAGCAGACACGGGCCCGGCACCAGGTCCTCGGGGTGGAGCAGGGGACTGGTCTCGTCCGCCGCCGCGCCCTCCCACAACACATAGCACCGCGCCGCCCGCGCGGCAAACGCGATCAGGGCGTCCACACCGCCGGGCAGGACCTCGATTTCGGGCAGCCAGGGGTTGCCGCACTGCTTGGCGGCCTGGGCGAGCTTCACGGTCCAGGCCTCCTTGGCGTCGTCGGGCACGCGGCCCTGGCTGCGCGCCGCCTGCCAGAACACCAGCCCCCCGGCCTCCAGCTCCACGGCCTTTTCCAGCAGCCAGTCCCGGCGCGAGGACTTGTTCCAGCCCAGGGCCAGGATGGGGCGGTTCGCCGGGCGGGGCAGGGTCTCCACCCGCACCGGGTCCAGCCGGCAGCCGCGCTTGTCCGCCGCGGCCAGGCGGAAGATGCCGTGGCGGCCGCGGCCGTCGAACAAACGCACCTCCACCCCGGGGGCGGCGCGCAGCACGCCGGTGAGGTGGCGGGCCTCCGAGCCCTCCAGCCGGGCCGGACCGGAATCCGGCCAGTCCTCGGGCGCGAGGTAGAAGCTGTTGAGCCGGGCCACGGGCGGGGCGCGGTCAGCGCTCCGCGGCCACCAGGTCCTCGTAGGTCTCGCGGCGGCGGGCCAGAATGGCCGTATCGCCGTCCACCAGGACCTCGGCGGCGCGGGGCCGGGAGTTGTAGTTGGAGCTCATGGCGAAGCCGTAGGCCCCGGCCGAGAACACGGCCAGCCGCTCGCCCTGGAGCACCTCGGGCAGGGACCGGCCGCGCGCCAGAAAGTCGCTGGACTCGCAGATGGGGCCCACCACGTCCACTCGCTCCTTGTCGCGGCAGTGGGGCGTCACCTCGGAGATGCGGTGGAAGCTCTGGTACAGGGCCGGGCGGATGAGGTCGTTCATGGCCGCGTCCACGATGAGGAACTTTTTGCTCGGGGTCTGCTTGGTGTAGAGCACCTCGGTGACCAGGATGCCCGCGTTGCCCGCGATGACCCGGCCGGGCTCCAGGATCAGGGTCAGGGGCAGGCCGTGCAGGGAGCGGGCCAGGGCCGCGCCGAACTCGTCGGGCTTGGGCGGGACTTCCTCGTCGTAGGTGATGCCCAGGCCGCCGCCCAGGTCCAGGTAGGTGATGGTGATGCCCATCTCCACGAGCTGCTGATGGAAATCCTTGATCTTTTCCAGGGCCTCCAGGAAGGGGGCGATGCTGGTGAGCTGGGAGCCGATGTGGCAGTCGATGCCCACGGGCTCGATGCCGGGCAGCTTGCGGGCGCGCTCGTAGGCCAGCAGGGAGTGGCGCACGTCCAGGCCGAACTTGTTGTCCCGCATGCCGGTGGAGATGTAGGGGTGGGTCTGGGGGTCCACGTCGGGGTTGATGCGGAAGCTCACCCGGGCCCTGGTGTCCATGCTCAGGGCCACCTCGTTGATGCGCTCCAGCTCGGCCATGGACTCCACGTTGAACATCAGGATGCCCGCGTTCAGGGCCTCGCGGATCTCGTTCGCCTTCTTGCCCACGCCGGAATAGACGATCTTTTCGCCCGGGACGCCCGCGGCCAGAGCCCGGTAGAGCTCGCCGCCGGAGACGATGTCCATGCCCGCGCCCTGTTTGCCCAGCAGCTCCAGCAGATGGATGTTGGAGTTGGCCTTCACCGAGTAGCAGGTGAGGTGGGGCAGGTTGTGGAAGGCGGAATCGAAGGCCTCGAAGTGGCGGCGCAGGGTGGCGGCGGAGTAGACGTAGAGCGGGGTGCCGAATTCCTCGGCCAGGCGCTCCACGGGGATGTTCTCGGCCCAGAGTTGGCCTTCTCGGTACTGGAAATGGTGCATCGTTTCGTCCCGGAACGTTGGAGTTAGGGCAGGGCGTACAGGAGCCGGCTCAGCTCCGGCGCCAGGTTGCCGTAGATGTTGGCGGCCGACAGGCGGACCCGGTAGGCCAGGGCCGGATCGAGCCCGCAGAGCTGGATATGGACCACCGCGCCGGTGCGCGTCAAGCGCGGATCGCCGCGCTCGTACACCGCCACCTGGCGGGGCAGGAAGGGGCAGTCCGCACAGCCCTGGTCCGGCCCGTCGCCGATGGCCTCCAGCTGCACGTCCACCTCGCCCAGGTTGTCCACCGCGCCGGTCAGGGTGGCCTGGATGTTCATGCAGGCCCCCTGGCGCACCAGGCTGGTCTCCGCCACCTGGAAGCGGTCCTGGCTCTTGACCGGGGCGGGCCATTTCTTGACGCCCAGGGTGCAGGACGCGGCCAGGAGCAGGGCCAGGGCCGAGGCCAGCAGGGGGGCCAGGAGCAGGATCACGGGGCGCTTGCGCTGGGGGCGGTTCATGCGGGGTCCTCGGGCTCGATGGTGTCGGGGCGGTCGTCCGCCCGGGGCGTCCCGGGCCGGTCCTCGTCCGCCAGCTCCTGCCGCCAGCGGCCCAGCAGGTTCAGGGCGGCCAGGGGGGTGAGGGCGTCGATGTCCAGCTCGCGCAGGCGGCGGAGCAGGGGGTGCTCCTCGTCCGCCGGGGCCGGGGCGGCGGCCGGGGCCGGGGTCAGCCCCGGGAGCAGGGTCTGCACGGCCTGCTCCATGCGTCGCCGATGTTGCGACGTTTCCTCCAGGTTGGCAAGAATTTCCCGCGCCCGCTCCACCACGGGCATGGGCACCCCGGCCAGCCGGGCCACCTCGATGCCGTAGCTCTTGTCCGCCGGGCCGGGGATGAGGCGGCGCAGGAAGACCACGTCGCCCTTGTATTCCTTCACCGCGATGTTCAGGTTGCGCAGGCCGTCCACCACGCCTTCCAGGCGTGTCAGTTCATGGTAATGGGTGGCGAACAGGGTGCGCACCGTGCCCCGGCCGCGCCGGGAGAGCTCCTCCACCACGGCCCAGGCCAGGGCCAGGCCGTCGAAGGTGCTGGTGCCGCGGCCGATCTCGTCCAGGATCACCAGGCTGCGGCTGGTGGCCAGGCGCAGGATGCGCGCGGTCTCCATCATCTCCACCATGAAGGTGGACTGGCCCTGGGCCAGGTTGTCCGAGGCCCCGACCCGGGAGAACACCCGGTCGGCCAGGCCGATGCGCGCGCCCGCGGCCGGGACAAAGGCCCCCATCTGGGCCAGGATCACGGCGATGGCCACCTGCCGGAGCACCGTGGACTTGCCCGCCATGTTGGGGCCGGTGATGAGCAGCAGCCGCCGGGCCTGGTCCATGCTCAGGGAATTGGGCGTGAAGTTGCCGCCCTGGGCCGCCTCCACCACGGGGTGGCGGGCGCTGTCCAGCTCGATCTCCAGACCGGAATGGATCTCCGGCCGCACCCAGCCGCCCACCCGGGCCACCTCGGCCAGGCCCTGCCAGTAGTCCAGCCCGGCCAGGGCCTGGGCCATGAACACCAGCCGGGTGCGGGCCTCGGCCAGGGTGGCGCGCAGCCCCTGAAAGAGCTGATACTCCAGGTTCTTGCGTTCATCGCTGGCGGAGAGCAGGCGCTCCTCCAGAGTCTTGAGCTCCGGGGTGATGTAGCGCTCGCCGTTCACCAGGGTCTGGCGGCGCTCGAAATACTCGGGAACGGGCCCGGTATATACCCGCGAGACCTCGAAATAATACCCGAAAACCTTGTTGAAGCCCAGTTTGAGCTTGGCGATGCCGCTGCGCTCGCGTTCCGTGGCCAGCAGGTGCTGCACCGCGGCCTCGCCGTGCTCGGTGAGCTCGATGAGCTCATCCAGGCGCGGGTCGAACCCGGGCCGGAACAGCCCGCCCTCCATGACCGTGGGCGGGGGCGAGTCCACCAGGGCGCGGTCCAGCAGGTTGGAGAGGTCCTCCAGCGGGTCCCAGTGGGCCAGCACGTCGGCCAGGGACTTGGGCAGTCCGGCCTCGGCGGCCAGGGCCGCGTGGAGCCGGGGCAGGGCGCGCAGGGTCTGGGCCAGGGCGGCCAGGTCCTTGGGCGTGCAGCGGCCCAGGCAGACGCGCGTGCTCAGGCGCTCCAGGTCGTAGACGGTCTTGAGGGCCGCGCGCAGCTCGCCGCGCAGGGCGTCGCCCTCCACCAACCGGGCCACGCAGGCCTGGCTGGCCAGGATGGGCCCGGCCTCGCGCCAGGGCCTTTTCAGCCGCTCGGCCAGCAGCCGCGCGCCCATGGGGGTCATGGTGCGGTCCAGCACGGCCCACAGGGTGCCGGACCCGGTGCGGCCGTCCAGGCGGCGGAAGAGCTCCAGGTTGCGTTCCGTGACCTCGTCCAGAATAAGGTGGCGCGAGAGGTCCAGGAGCCGGAACTCGCCCAGGTGGCCCAGGTCATGGCGCTGGGTCTCGCGCAGGTAGGCCAGCAGGGCCCCCAGGCAGCGCAGCAGCTCGGGCTGGTCCGCCAGACCCAGGGTCGCCAGGTCCTCCACGCCCTGGTTCTCGGCCACGGCCCGGGCGGCGCGGCGCACGTCGAAGGGCCCGGCCGCGGGCAGGCGGGTGATGGGCACGGCCAGGTCGCGCCAGCCGGGCGGGGGCGCGGCGTCGCCGGGGAGCAGCAGCTCACGCGGTGCGAGCTTGGCCAGCCCCTGCCAGAGTAC
>JBFWIY010000071.1:0-8967 GCA_050255855.1 Desulfovibrionaceae bacterium | reverse complement strand
GAACTATGGACGCACTGCGCACCTACGTCCAACGCGAGCTGCCCGGCATCAACGCCCTGCTCGACGCCGAGACCGCCAAGCTGGGCGGCCTGGTCCGCGACGTGGCCCGCCACGCCATCCTGGGCGGCGGCAAACGCATCCGCCCGGTGCTGACCCTGCTCTGCGCCCGGGCGCTGGGCCGCGAGCCCGGGGGCGAACTCCCCCTGGCCTGCGCCCTGGAGATGCTCCACTCCGCCACCCTGCTCCACGACGACGTGCTCGACGGCGCGGACCTGCGGCGCGGCAAGACCGCGGCCCACATCCGCTTCGGCGTCACCGAGACCATCCTGGCGGGCGACGCCCTGCTGGCCCTGTCCAACAAGCTCGGGGCCACCTACGGCATCCCGCGCATCTCCTGGCTCCTGGCCGAGGGCACCATGGCCACGGCCGAGGGCGAGGTCCTGGAGATCCAGGCCCTGGCCGACCCGGACATGGACCGCAGCCTCTATATGGACATTATCATCGGCAAGACCGCCCGGCTCATCGAGACCAGCTGCCGCTGCGGGGCCGCCCTGGCCCTGGCCGAACCCGCCGTGGAGGACATCTGCGGCGACTACGGCCTGAACCTGGGCATCGCCTTCCAGCTGGTGGACGACGCCCTGGACTACGCCCAGCGCGCCGAGGTCCTGGGCAAGCCCGAGGGCGGCGACCTCAAGGAAGGCAAGGTCACGCTGCCGCTCATCCTCTTTCTGGAGTCCCTGCCCCGGCCCGAGGCCGAGGCCCTGCTCGCCCGGCTGCGCAGCCGCGCGCTGGGGGACGACGAGCGGGCCGCGGTGGTGGCCCGGGTGCGCGAGGGCGGCTTCGCCGAGGCCACCCGCGCCGCCGCGGCCGACTACATCGCCCAGGCCAAGGCCGCCCTGGAGCGGCTGCCCCGTCGGCCGGAACGCGAGGCCCTGGCCCAGGCCGCGGACTTCGTGCTGAGCCGCAACAAATAGCGCACAACCCCAAGCCCCCAACGGGAGGAGACCCCATGCTCTGCCGGGTGGAAGTGGCTCCCAGGTCCCAGGTCCGCGACGTCATGGGCGAGAAGATCGCCCGCAAGATCCAGAACGAACTGGGCCTCCGCGTGGACGCGGTGCGCCTGGTCAAGGTCTACACCCTGGACGGGCTGGACCAGGCCCAGGTCCGGACCGCCCTGGACGAGGCCGCCCTGCACGACCCGGTGCTGCACCGCGCCGCGGTCGCGCCCCTGGCCGAGGGCTTCGACTGGATCATCGAGGTGGGCTTCCGCCCCGGGGTCACGGACAACGAGGGCCGCACCGCCAAGGAGACCCTGGTCCTGGTCCTCGGGCTGAACAAGCAGCAGGCCGAGGCCCTCAAGGTCTACACCTCCACCCAGTTCTGCATCTCGGGCAAACTCTCGCGCGACGACGTGACCCGCATCGGCCGCGACCTGCTGGCCAACGAGCTCATCCAGCGCTGGGAGGCCAAGAGCGCCGAGGAGTGGGCCACCGCGCCCGGGTTCCCGGCCCGGGCCGCCAAGGTCACGGGCGAGGCCGTGAGCGACGTGGCCGTCATCCCGCTCTCGGCCATGAGCGACGCCGAGCTGGCGGACTTCTCCCGGGCCAACACCCTGGCCCTGTCCGTGGCCGAGCTGCACAAGATCCGCGACTATTTCACCGCCACGGCGGCGCGCCGGGCCGAGCGGGGGCTGCCCGCCGACCCCACCGACGCCGAGCTGGAGGTGCTGGCCCAGACCTGGAGCGAGCACTGCAAGCACAAGATCTTCAACGCCCGCATCGACTACGAGAACGCCGAGCTCGGCCGCCGCGAGGTGGTGGACTCGCTCTTCAAGACCTACATCCAGGGCTCCACCGCGGCCATCCGCAAGGCCAAGGCCGCGGACTCCCCCCACGGCGACTACTGCCTGTCCGTGTTCAAGGACAACGCGGGCGTCATCCGCTTCGACGACGACCTGTCCATCTGCGTGAAGATGGAGACCCACAACTCGCCCTCGGCCCTGGACCCCTACGGCGGGGCGCTCACCGGCATCGTGGGCGTGAACCGCGACCCCATGGGCACCGGCCTGGGCGCGAACCTCTTGTGCAACACCGACGTGTTCTGCTTCGCGTCGCCGTTCTACGAGGGCGAGCTGCCCCCGCGGCTGCTCCACCCGCGCCGGGTGTTCGAGGGCGTGCGCGAGGGCGTGGAGCACGGCGGCAACAAGTCCGGCATTCCGACCGTCAACGGCTCCGTGGTCTTCGACCAGCGCTACCTGGGCAAGCCGCTCGTCTACTGCGGCACCATCGGCACCATGCCCGCGCGCATCCACGGCCGCCCGGCCCACGAGAAGATGGCCGAGCCCGGCGACGCCATCGTCATGTGCGGCGGCCGCATCGGCAAGGACGGCATCCACGGCGCGACCTTCAGCTCGGAAGAGCTGCACGAGGGCTCCCCGGCCACGGCCGTGCAGATCGGCGACCCCATCACCCAGCGCCGCATGTACGACTTCCTCATGCGCGCCCGCGACCTGGGGCTGTACCACGCCATCACCGACAACGGCGCGGGCGGGCTGTCCTCCTCCGTGGGCGAGATGGCCCAGGACACGGGCGGGTTCTCCATGGACCTGGCCAAGGCCCCGCTCAAGTACGACGGCCTGCGGCCCTGGGAGATCCTCATCTCCGAGGCCCAGGAGCGCATGACCGTGGCCGTGCCGCCCGAAAGGCTGGACGAGTTCATGGCCCTGTCCGAGGAGATGGGCGTGGAGTCCACCACCCTGGGGACCTTCGACGCCAACGGCCTCTACCTGGTCACCCACGGGGACAAGATCGTCACCTGCCTGGACATGGACTTCCTGCACGAGGGCGTGCCGCAGATGCACCTCACGGCCCGCTGGCAGCGCCCCGCGGCCCCGGCCGCCCCCCTGCCCGCCGTGGCGGACCAGGGCGCGCTGCTGGACCGCATGCTCGGCCGCCTGAACATCTGCTCCAAGGAATACCTCATCCGCCAGTACGACCACGAGGTCCAGGGCGGCAGCGTGGTCAAGCCCCTGGTGGGCGCGGCCGCGGACGGCCCGGCCGACGCCGGGGTCATCCGCCCCCGGCTCGGCAGCGAGCGCGGCCTGGTGGTCAGCCACGGCATCTGTCCCAAGTTCTCGGACTTCGACACCTACTGGATGATGGCCGAGGCCATCGACGAGGCCGTGCGCAACGCCGTGTGCGTGGGCGCGGACCCGGACTACCTGGCCGGCGTGGACAACTTCTGCTGGTGCGACCCGGTGAAGAGCGAATCCACCCCGGACGGCGAGTACAAGCTGGCCCAGCTCATCCGCGCCAACCGCGCCCTGGCCCACTACTGCGAGGCCCTTGGCGTGCCCTGCGTGTCCGGCAAGGACTCCATGAAGAACGACTACAAGGGCGGCGGAGTCAAGATCTCCATCCCGCCCACGGTCCTCTTCTCGGTCATCGGCGTGGTCCCGGACGTGAACCGCTGCGTCACCTCGGACCTCAAGGCCCCGGGCGAGGTGGTGTACCTCCTGGGCCTGACCCGGCCCGAGCTGGGCGGCAGCGAGCTGGCGGGCGAGCTGGGGCTCACCGGGGGCGAGGCCCCGCAGGTGGACGCCGTGGCCGCGCGCGAGCGCTACCGGGCGCTCTTCGGGGCCATCCAGGCCGGGCTCGTCACCGCGGCCCACGACTGCTCCGACGGCGGCCTGGCCGTGACCCTGGCCGAGATGTGCATCGGCGGACGCCTGGGCATGGACGTGGACCTGGACGCGGTCCCGGCCGTGGACTGCCCCGAGGCCCTGCAGAAGCTCTACTCCGAGTCCGCCAGCCGCGTGGTGGTGACGGTGCGCCCGGCCGACGCCGCGGCCCTGGAGGCGCGCTTCGCGGGCCAGCACCTGGGCCGCCTGGGGACCGTCACCGCCGAGCCCGAACTGCGCCTCCGCGCTGGTGGGGCGGAGCTGCTGCGCCGGTCGGTGCAGAACCTGGCCATCGCCTTCAAATCCCCCCTGAACTGGTGAGTTATTGCGTTCAATTTTGCACAATCTTCCCCCTCGCACGCCCCAAACCCTTTACCCGGAGGACGAGTTAGCGTAATCGGTATCTAAGTTTATTTGACACGGGCGAGACTCAGGGGGACACATGACCATTCGAGCGATTGCGGCTCGTCTGTTGTTCGTCTGCGCAGTGATCGGCTTTCTGGCCGTGGGGACACTGCGCCCGGCGCACACCGACGACGCACACTATGTGGGCAGCGCCGCCTGCAAGGACTGTCACGAGACCGAATACGCAAACTTCTGTAAGTATTCCAAGAAAGTTCACTCCGCCGAGGCCGTCAAGACCATGGCCCCGGACCTGACCCCGGAGGAGCTCAAGGAATGCTTCCACTGCCACACCACGGGCTACGGAGAGCCCGGCGGCTTCGTGAGCTTCGAGAAGACGCCGGAGCTGGCCAACGCGGGCTGCGAGGTCTGCCACGGCCCGGGCTCCCGCCACGTGGAGGAGTTCGGGGACACCGAGTACATCAAGGGAAAGCTCACCATCAAGGACTGTGAGCGCTGCCACAATCCCGAGCGCGTCGCCGCCTTCGACTACAAACCGCTGATTTACGGCGGGGCCCACTAGGAGGTCGTCATGGCGCGCATTTCCCTTGCCAAACTGACCCTGGGCGTCAAGGTCCTCCTGCTGGTCTCGGGCCTGACCATCCTGGCCTTCCTGGGCCTGTTCCTCTACAACTCCAAATGGCAGTACGACACCGTGGTCCACGAGGTCCACGCCTCGGCCTCGCGCACCTCCGACCTGCTCCAGCTGGCCGTCGAGGAGCCCATGAGCACCGGCGACAACGTCGGCACCACCGCCAAGTTCGACGACCTGGGCGAACGCTACAAGAACATCTACACCCACCTCATGGACTACAAGGGGGAGATCACCTACTCCACCCACAAGGACTCCCTGCGGCAGGACTTCTTCAGTTATTGCAGGAACAAGGACTGCCAGGCCCTGGCCCGCCGGGCCCTGGCCCAGGCCACCGAGGAGGGCGTGCTCACCACCGTCGAAGGCAAGCCCACCTTCGTGGAGGTGGCCACCATCAAGAACCAGCCCTCCTGCCACCACTGCCACGGCAAGAGCCGCGAGATCCTCGGCGCCCTCATCATGTACCAGGACGTGTCCACCGAGATGGGCGCCCTGCGCTCCGGGCAGATCAAGGGCGCGGCCATCTCCCTGGGCAGCCTGGCCCTGCTCCTGGCCGCCCTGCTGGACTTCATGAAGCGGGCCGTGGTGAACCGCATCCAGCGCATCGCCGGGGCCGCGGACAAGGTCATCGGCGGGGATTTGGACGCCAAGTTCGACGTCCAGGGCGCGGACGAGCTCGGCCGCCTGGGGGACAACCTCCAGACCATGGTTCTGCAGATCAAGAACCAGCTCCAGTACAACAAGAGCGTGCTCACCGGCATCATCGTGCCCATGTTCGTCACCAACAAGGACTCCGTGGTGGAGTTCGTCAACGCCCCGCTGCGCGCCATCCTGGGCCGCGAGGACGGCGACATCCTGGGCAAGCCCCTGTGCGACATGTTCAATACCCGGGACTGCACCTTCGACGTCTCGGAAGTCACCGGCGAGGGCCACTCCATCTCCGGCACCGTGCGCCACGCCCGCCACGACGGCGTGGAGTTCCCCCTGCACTACGAGGCCTCCCCCCTGCGCGACGCCGAGGGCCACACCGTGGGCGCCATCGGCGTGCTCATCGACCTCACCCAGGAGGAGCGCGACCGCAAGAACATCGAGCAGCACCAGCGGAACCTCATGGCCGTGGCCAACGAAGTCACCGAGGTGGCCCTCAAGCTCGAACGCGCCTCCGAGGCCCTCCAGGGCCAGATGAACGAGCTCACCAACGGCGTGGACTCCACCGCCGACGAGACCGGCCGCGTGGCCACCGCCATGGAGGAGATGAACGCCACCGTGCTGGAGGTGGCCAAGAACGCGGGCCACACCGCCGAGGCCTCGGAAAAGGCCAACGCCGTGGCCTCCAAGGGCGGCAACGTGGTCCACTCCACCGTGAGCGAGATCCACGGCGTGGCCCAGACCACCGAGGGCCTGGCCAAGACCCTGGCCGAGCTGGCCCAGCGCGCCGAAAACATCGGCTCGGTCATGGCCGTCATCAACGACATCGCCGACCAGACCAACCTGCTGGCCCTCAACGCCGCCATCGAGGCCGCCCGCGCCGGAGAGGCGGGCCGCGGCTTCGCCGTGGTGGCCGACGAGGTGCGCAAGCTGGCCGAAAAGACCATGACCGCCACCCGCGAGGTGGAGGACGCCGTGTCCCTCATCCAGGACGCCACCTCCAACGTGGTGGGCGAGATGAACAACACCCGCTCCCGCGTGGTCAAGACCGCGGAGATGGCCGAAGAGGCCGGCGGCGTGCTCAAGGAAGTGGTGGCCCAGGCCGACCAGATCGCGGACATGGTGCGCAACATCGCCACCGCCGCCGAGCAGCAGTCCGCCACCAGCGACGAGATCAACACCAACGTCACCCAGATCAACGACCTCTCGCAGCGGGTCTCCGAGGGCATCCAGCGCGCCAACGGGCAGATCAGCGAGGTGGCCAGCATGGCCGCCAACCTCACCCGCCTGGTGGCCAAGTTCCGGCACGACAGCGAAGAGGCCTAGCCCGGAGAGCGACATCCCCGGGGCGGCGCGGCCAAGGCTGCGCCGCCCCTCGCTTTTCCATATTCCGGCCGCGGGATCGCAGGGGCTTGACACGGCGGTTTTCAATCGTTAATAGTAACCATTGTCGGAGGACATATGGAACTGAAGCCTGAATACCGCCTGTCCAAGCAGCGCAAGGTCATCCTTGAGGAGCTGCGCAAGGTCGATACCCACCCCACGGCCGACGAGGTCTACGACATGGTGCGCCGCATCATGCCGCGCATCAGCCTCGGCACGGTGTACCGCAACCTGGAGTTCCTCTGCGCCCAGGGTCTGGCCCTGAAGCTCGGGGCTCCGGGCGCGCAGAAGCGCTTCGACGGCAACCCCAAGCCGCACTGCCACGTGCGCTGCCTGGTGTGCTCCCGCGTGGCCGACATCCCGGTGGAGGTGGCCCTCCCCCCCCTGCCGGAGCACGCCGACTGCGGCTACGACATCCAGGGCTGCAATGTGGAATACGTGGGCGTCTGCCCCAGGTGTCGAAATTCCAACAATTGATCTTCCCCGGTTCCCTCGCCTCCCGTTGTATGCTAGTCTTCGGACCATGCCGGACTCTCTCGTCCGGCCCATCCCCTTTGCCGTTCAGGAGGAATCCATGTCCATCAAAGGCACCCGCACCGAAAAGAACCTGCTGACCGCCTTCGCGGGCGAGTCGCAGGCGAGAAACCGCTACACCTACGCCGCCTCCGTGGCCAAAAAGGAAGGCTTCGTCCAGATCTCGCTCGCCTTCGAGGAGACCGCGGGCCACGAGAAGGAGCACGCCAAACGGCTGTTCAAGTTCCTGGAGGGCGGCGACGTGGAGATCACCGCCGCCTACCCGGCCGGGGTCATCGGCACCACCCTGGAGAACCTCTACCAGGCCGCCGAGGGCGAGCACCACGAGCACTCCGAGATGTATCCGGAGTTCGCCCGGATCGCCAAGGAGGAGGGCTTCAAGGACATCGCCTTCGTGTTCGACCGCATCGCCCGGGCCGAAAAATACCACGAGGAGCGCTACCGCGCCTTCATCCGCAACATCGAGCAGAACGAGGTCTTCCGCAAGCCGCAGCCCGTCCTCTGGCGCTGCAACAACTGCGGCTACATCCACGAGGGCCCCGAGGCCCCGGGCAAGTGCCCGGCCTGCGACCATCCCCAGGCCCACTTCGCCCTGCTGGCCACCAACTGGTAACGTCCCAAACCAAGGAGCGATTCCATGGCAACCGAAATGCGTCAGGTCTACAAGTGTGAAGTCTGCGGCAACATCGTCGTCGTCACCCACGCCGGCGCGGGCGAACTGGTCTGCTGCGGCCAGCCCATGAAACTCTTCAAGGAAAACACCGTGGACGCCGCCAAGGAAAAACACGTGCCGGTCATCACCGTGGACGGCGACAAGGTCACGGTCAACGTCGGCGCCGTGCCCCATCCCATGGAGGAGAAGCACTGGATCGAGTGGATCGAGCTCACCGCGGGCAAGGACATCTACATCCGGATGCTCAAGCCCGGCGACGAGCCCAAGGCCACCTTCTGCCTCTGCGGCAAGGACTTGACCAACCTCAAGGCCCGCGAGTACTGCAATCTCCATGGCCTGTGGGCCAGCGCGTAGGCTCGCCCGTCCGTCATCTTCGGGGCGGGTCCGTGCGGGCCCGCCCCTTTTTCGTCCCCAACCGATCAACCCGATGAGGACCACACCATGAAAAAATACGTCTGCACCATCTGCGGCTACGTCTACGACCCCGCCAAGGGCGACCCGGACAGCGGCATCAAGCCCGGCACCGCCTTCGAGGACATCCCCGACGACTGGACCTGCCCCATCTGCGGCGCCAGCAAGGACCAGTTCGAGCCCGAGGACTAGGCAGCAACCGCAAACCCGAGGAGTCCGAATGAAACCCCTGGAACTCAAGCCCGGCCTGTGGTGGGTCGGCGCGGTGGACTGGAACAAGCGCTCCTTCCACGGCTATTCCAATTCCCCGCTGGGCACCACCTACAACAACTTCCTCATCGTCGACGATAAGGTCACCCTGGTGGACACCGTGGACGCGGCCTTCCGCGACCATCTCTTCTGCTCCCTCGCCCAGGTGCTGGGCGACCGCAAGATCGACTACGTGGTGGCCAACCACCTGGAGCCGGACCACTCCGGCTGCCTCAAGGCCGTGGTCGAACGCTACAAACCCGAAAAGATCTTCACCTCCCCCATGGGCCAGACGGCCATGGAGGCCCACTACCACTACGGCAACGACTGGCCCGTGGTCACCGTGCCCACCGGCACCGAGGTCTCCCTGGGCAAGCGCACCCTCAAGTTCATCGA
>JBFWIY010000070.1:0-9016 GCA_050255855.1 Desulfovibrionaceae bacterium | reverse complement strand
TCCACTCCTGTGTTTCGGGGTTATATCGGGCCAACTTGGCACACATGAGATATCTGTCAAGAATTATAACGGCAAAGGAGGCAAGCTCCCGCCCGGGGTCGGCGTCTCCGCCCGGCGGCGCAAAAAAGGGCCGGCCCTGAGACAGGGCCGGCCCAACGATAGGGGTCAAGATGGTGCCCCCGGCAGGAATCGAACCTGCGGCACCAGGATTAGGAATCCTGTGCTCTATCCGACTGAGCTACGGGGGCGGATATGGGACATCCTTGATATGCGCCGAACCCAAAGCGGTCAAGGCGAAAGGCGGGGAGACGAGGCCGGGACGGGATGTCGCCTGGGCGACCGCGGACAGCGAAACCCGGATATGGTCCCGGACGGTTCCGCCCCCCCGAAGCGCGGGCTGCCTCGCTCGGGGTGCCCTCCTCCAAGCAAAGAGAAAATCATATTGACATACTGATATTTTCCCCGGTATCAAAATATAAATTAATTGATATCTTGGTGCTTGCAGGAACCTGGCTACCATTTCCCGATTCCAGGCATCCGAGGACTCACGGGCACGCCTATGTCGCACAACATCGTCACCGGCTTGGAGGACGGCCGACTCCGCATCCTCCTGCAACGCGAATGCTATCAGCCGGAGGCCGCCCGCGCGGCGGCGTACCGCTTCACGAACCGCTGCTGCGTGCTCCTTGGGACCCCGGATGCGGATCATGTGCAGGTCCTCTTCGAACCGCTCCCGGACGCGGACACCGACCTGGAGCAGATCGCAAAGGCCTTTGCCAACGAGGTGCTGGACCAACAGCTCCGCCTGGAGCTGGAACAGCGCTTTGGAGACCTGCGCGACCGGATCGTGCGGCAAGCCTTCCTGCCGGTCTCGCAGCCGAAATGACGCCCGCCATGCGTCGACTCCTGCCCTTCTCGTTCCTGCGCCTGGACGAGGAAACCGTCCTGCTCGTCAACGAATGCGGCGACTTCACCTTCCTCTCGCCGGACCAGTTCAAGCGGCTCACCGGCCCGGCGCTCCAAGACGACGACGAACTGCCGCCGAGCCTGGAGAGCCGCCATTTCCTCGCGGAAGGCGACCTCGCCCTGCCCCTCGAACTCATGGCGACGAAGTACCGAACGCGAAAGGGCTTCCTGCGGAATTTCACGGCGCTGCACATGATGGTGGTGACGGTGCGCTGCAACCAGCGCTGCAAATACTGCCAAGTCTCCAGCGAGGACGAGCAGGCGCACACGTTCGACATGTCGCCGGACGTCGCCCAGAAGATCGTCGAATGCATCTTCCAGTCCCCGGGGGAGGACATCAAGATCGAATTCCAGGGCGGCGAGCCGGTGCTGAACTGGAAGGCCGTGACCACCGCCATCGAATACGCCGAGGCCCTCAACCGGCAGCACCACAAGCGCGTCGAGTTCGTCATCTGCACGAACCTCACGATCATCAAGCCCGAACAGCTGGAATACCTGCGAGACCATCAGGTCGCCATCTCCACCTCCCTGGACGGCCCCCGCGAGATCCACGACGCCAACCGGCGGCTGCGCACCGGCGGCGGGACCTACGACCTCTTCCTGGAACACCTCGACCTCGCCCGGAAAATCTGCGGCGACCGCGTCTCCGCCCTCATGACGACGACGCAGGCCAACCTCCACGCCCTGCGGGACGTCGTGGACGAGTATCTTCGGCAGGGCTTCCCGGGCATCTTCTTCCGGTCCCTCAACCCGTTTGGATTCGCCGCCACGGACAAGGCCGCCCTGGGCTACCCCCCGGAGGCCTTCACCCGGGCGTTCATCGACGGTCTGGACTACATCCTCTCCCTCAATTTCAAGGGCACGCCATTCGTCGAGTATTTCACCGCCCTGCTGCTGCAACGCATCCTCACCCCGTTCCCGACCGGATTCGTGGACCTGCAATCCCCCGCCGGAACCGGAATTTGCGGCGTAATCTACGACTACAACGGCGACGTATACCCTTCCGACGAGTCCCGGATGCTGGCCCGGATGGGCGATGCCTCCTTCCGGATGGGCAACGTGTTCACGAACACCTACCAGGAGATCTTCCTGGGCGAGACCCTGCGGCACCTTGTCTCGAACTCCTGCGTGGAGACCCTCCCGGGGTGCGCCGACTGCGCCTACAGCATCTACTGCGGCGCGGACCCGGTGCGAAACTACCTGGAGGTCCGCGACATCGTCGGCCACCGCCCCACCAGCGGACTGTGCCGAATCCACAAGGGGCTCTTCAACCATCTCTTCCGGACCATCCGCCGGGCGGACGAGAACGTCCTGGACCTCTTCTGGGCCTGGGCCACGGGCCGGGACCTCGCCGAGGTGCAGGCATGAAGACGCTCCAGGGGACTCCCGACCACATCCGCGGGCAGCGCATCGGCATCCTCACCCGGACGCCGAAGACTTGGCCCGCACGTCGGCACTACATCCTGCTGGCCACCAGCCGCACCGCGCCCGGCTACGCAGGGGCCATTCTCGCCCATGCCGTCCGGCGCGCCCCTTTCGCGCCCGCCGCCGTCTCCGGCCTGCCCCCCGCGGCCCTGGCGGATCTCCACGACGGCGACATCCTCGCGCTGACGCCCGACGGGACGGTCGCCGTGCTGTGGGACGGCGCGCAGCAAAGCAACGGCATCCTCATGACGGAACGATGCAACTGCCGCTGCCTGATGTGCCCGCAACCGCCCAAGGAGGACGCTCCCGGGCTGGACGAGACCAATGACCGGCTGCTGCAGCTGCTCCCGGAAATCCGCCCCGACACCATCTGCATCACCGGCGGGGAGCCGACGCTGAAGCGCACCCGCTTTCTGAAGACCCTCGACGCCATCACCCGGGAGCTGCCCCAGGCCGCCGTGGACATCCTGACCAACGGGCAGACGTTCGCGGATTTCGAATTCGCCAGGGCCGCGGCGGAATGCGCCCCCGCCCGCACCACCTTCTGCATTTCGCTCCATGCCGACACGGCGGCCCTGCACAACCGCATCACCGGCTCCACCGACGGCTTCGCCCGGACCCTCCGGGGAATCCGCAACCTCGGCAAACTCGGCATCCCCGTGGAGATCCGCTTCGTGCTCATGCGGCTGAACCACGACCGCGTGGCGGAATTCGCCCGTTTCGTCGGCCAGAACTTCCCCTTTGTCGTCCATGTCGCCCTGATGGGCCTGGAAATGACCGGCAAGGCCCTGGAGAACGAGGCGCAGGTCTGGGTCGAGCCCGCCGAATACGCGGGGAGCCTGCGCATCGCCATCCAGGAGCTCCGGCGACGCAACGTGCCCGCCTCCATCTACAACGTGCCCCTGTGTCTGCTGGACCGGCGCGTCTGGCCCGCCGCCCGGCAATCCATCTCCGCCTGGAAGAACGGCTACCTCCCGGCCTGCGAATCGTGCCAAGGCAAGACCTTCTGCTGCGGCGTGTTCACGACCTCCGAACGGTTCAGCCAACGAATCCGGCCGGTTGATCCAGCCGATATTCAGCCCTTGCAGGATTATCGAAATAAGTATATTAATGACAAAATAAAACTATGCGGAGGGCCATCCGAATGAAGATCATCACCAAGCTCGTGTCGTTGTGCAGCGTCGCCGCCGCGCTCGTCGGTCTGTCCGTCGGAAGTTCCGCCGCCGTGACGCATCCCACCCACCCGACCATCGCCCATGTGGACGCTTCCACGCCCCTGTACCTGGACCAGGCCAAGGCCGCGGTGCAACAGCAGACCCCAGGCAACTTGGCGGGGCATTCCTCGCACTATTCCCACTCCTCCCACGTCTCGCACAGCTCGCACTATTCGCACCGCTCCGGCTATTAGGCTCCGCCTGCTCGCCAGCCACCGGCGCCCCCTTCCGGATTCCGGACAGGGGGCGCCTTCGTTTCCCCGCCACGGCGTCAGCCCCGCGTCGCTCCGCCCGCGCCTCCCCCCCCTCCCCCGCGTAAAACCAATGCAAAACCTCCAGCCCGGACCTGGGCGGGGCTTTACAATCCGGTTTGCGGGTCTATACTTGCACCAGTGCCCACTGCAACCGAAACCATCCTTCCCAGGCTTGACCCGGAGGTCCGTATGTTCCGCAAATACTTGCAGGTATTCATCGTCCTGGTGCTGGTGGCGGCCTCGCCCCTGGCCGCCCAGGCCCAGCTGCCCTTCTTCGGCAAGGCCCAGGCCCTGCCCGACTTCTCCACCATGGCCGAAACCGCCTCCCAGGCCGTGGTCAACATCGCCACCACCCGCATGGTCACCCCCCAGAACAACCCCATGCAGCAGTTCCAGGAGTTCTTCAAACAATTCCAGGGCATCCCCGGCTTCCCCAGCCCGGATCAGATGTTCCCCAACGCCCAGCCCGCCCCCCAGGAGCAGCACGCCCTGGGCACCGGCTTCGTCATCTCCGCCGACGGCTACATCGTCACCAACAACCACGTGGTGGACGGGGCCGACAAGATCATGGTCATCCTCAAGGAAGGCGACAAGGGCACCGAGGCCAAGGTCATCGGCCGCGACCCGGAGACCGACCTGGCCCTGCTCAAGATCACCCCGGAGCACGACCTGCCCACCCTCCAGTTCGCCGACTCCGACACCCTCAAGGTGGGCGAGTGGGTCATGGCCATCGGCAACCCCTTCGGCCTGGGCCACACCGTCACCGCGGGCATCGTCTCGGCCAAGGGCCGCGTGCTCGGGGCCGGGCCCTATGACGACTTCATCCAGACCGACGCCAGCATCAACCCCGGCAACTCCGGCGGCCCGCTGCTGAACCTCCAGGGCAAGGTGGTGGGCATCAACACCGCCATCATCCCCGCCGGCCAGGGCCTGGGCTTCGCCATTCCGGCCAAGATGGCCCAGAACGTCATCGAACAGCTCAAGAGCGGCAAGGGCGTGTCCCGCGGCTGGCTCGGCATCCAGATGCAGGACGTGGACGACGACGTGGCCGCGGCCATGCACCTGGCCGAGGCCAAGGGCGTGCTGGTGGCCGACGTGTTCAAGGGCGACCCGGCGGACAAGGCCGGCGTCAAGACCGGCGACGTCATCACCGCGGTCAACGGCAAGCAGGTGGACGACTCCAGCGCCCTGGCCCGCGCCGTGGCCGCCATCGCCCCGGGCGAGACCGCCGGCCTCACCGTGCTGCGCGACGGCAAGTCCCACACCCTCGACGTGATCCTGGCCGACCGCTCCGAGCACACCGAGCAGATGGCCAAGAACGGCCAGTCCGCGCCCGCCCAGCCCGACACCGACCTCGGCATCACCGTGCGCATGCTGCGCCAGGGCGAGGCCAAGGCCCTGGGCCTGGACGAGACCTACGGCATGCTCGTCACCCAGGTGGCCCAGGGCTCCCCGGCGGACCGCTCCGGCCTGGTGCGCGGCGACGTGGTCCTGGAGATCGACCGCAGCCGCGTCAAGACCCCCAAGGACTTCAACGCCGCCGTGGACAAGGCCCAGAACGCCAAGCAGAACCTGGTGATGCTGCTCATCAAGCGCGGCGAGCGGAACCTCTTCGTGCCGCTCAAGCTCAAGTAGCTCCCTCCCCCATCCTGCGCCCGCTCCGGGCCGGGGCTTGCCCCCGGCCCCGGAGCGGGCTACATGCCGGGGATGCAGCCCCGGCCCCCAGCCTCCCCCCCCGTTGAAATCCGGCTCCCCGCCCCGGCCAAGATCAACCTCGCCCTGACCATCACCGGCCGCCGCCCGGACGGCTACCACGACCTGGACACCGTGTTCCTGGCCCTGCCCGAACCCCACGACACCCTGTTCGTGGCCCCGGGCCCGCCCGGTTCCGGCCTGGCCCTGGACTGCCCCATCCCCGGCCTGCCCCCGGAGCGCAACATCATATACAAGGCCTGGGACCGCCACGCCGCGGCCACGGGCGCGCGGGCGGACCTGGCCGTGCGCGTGGACAAGGGCATCCCCACCGGGGCCGGGCTGGGCGGCGGCAGCTCCGACGCCGCCGCCATGCTGGCCCACCTCCAGACCCTGGCCGGGCCGCGCGCCCTGGCCCCGGACGACCTGAACCGCCTGGCCGCCGGGCTCGGGGCGGACGTGCCCTTCTTCCTGCTGCGCCCCGGCCAGGGCGGCGGCGCGGCGCGGGCCGCGGGCATCGGCGAGGTCCTCGAACCCCTGGGCCTGGACGAACTCGGCCTGGCCGGGCTGACCCTGCTGCTGGCCTGCCCGCCCGAGGCCGTGAACACGGCCTGGGCCTTTGCCCAATGGGACCGCCTCCAGGAGGGGCCGGGCGGGTTCCGCGCTTTCTTGACAACTCGGAAACAGGGGACTACAAATTCCGCTCCCGCTCGAACGCTGGTGTTGCGCAACGACTTCGAGGCGGTGGTCTTCGGACCCCACCCGGGCCTGCGGCGCATCAAGCTGGAACTGCTCCAGGCCGGGGCTTCGGCCTGTGTGCTGAGCGGGAGCGGCGCGAGCCTCTACGCCCTGTTCCGGGACCCCCACGCGGCGGCCCGGGCGGGCGAAGCGCTCGGCCGGCGGCGGGTCCAGACCTTCGTCCACACGCTTTGCTGACCAAGGTGCTGGGGTGTCGCCAAGTGGTAAGGCAACGGGTTTTGGTCCCGTCATCCGTGGGTTCGAATCCTACCACCCCAGCCAATCATCGAGGACCGCCATGGGCATCGTAGGTGAACTGAAGATCATCTCCGGCTCGGCCAATGTGGAGCTTTCCGAGGCCATCTGCGAGCACCTCGGCATGCGCCTCTCCCCCATCCTGCGGGAGACCTTTTCCGACGGCGAAATCCGCATCGAGATCGGGGACAACGTGCGCGGCTGCGACGTCTTCGTCATCCAGCCCACCTGCCAGCCCGTGAACTTCCACCTCATGGAGCTGTGCATCATCCTCGACGCCCTCAAGCGCGCCAGCGCCCAGCGCGTCACCGCGGTGATCCCCTACTACGGATACGCCCGCCAGGACCGCAAGGTCCTGCCCCGCACGCCCATCTCCGCCAAGCTCGTGGCCGACTTCCTGGCCGTGGCCGGCATGCACCGCCTGGTGACCATCGACCTGCACGCCGGGCAGATCCAGGGCTTCTTCAACTGCCCGGTGGACAACCTCTACGCCGCCCCGGTGCTGCTGGAATACCTGCGCCGCATGGACGACGACATCGTGGTCATCAGCCCCGACGCCGGCGGCACCGAGCGCGCCCGCGCCTACGCCAAGCGCCTGGGCTGCAGCCTGGCCATCGTGGACAAGCGCCGCGACGCCCCCAACAAGGCCCAGGCCATGAACCTCATCGGCGACGTGAAGGACAAGCTGGCCATCATCATCGACGACATGATCGACACCGCGGGCACCATGTGCGCCGCGGCCGACGTCATCATGAGCAAGGGCGCCAAGGGCGTCATGGCCTGCGCCAGCCACGGCGTGCTCTCCGGCCCGGCCATCGAGCGCATCGAGAACTCGGTGTTCTCCGAGGTGGTGGTCACCAACACCGTCCCGGTCACCGAGGCCAAGCGCAACTGCTCCAAGCTCAAGGTCCTCTCCGTGGCCGGACTGCTGGCCAAGGCCATCAACAACGTGCACACCGAGTCCTCGGTGAGCGTGCTCTTCGTCTAGAGCGATAGTTCCGAAAACCGCCCGTCCGTCCATGGGGGACGGCCAAGGCGCCAAACAGGAGATTACGAACATGGCCAAAAGCGACAAGCTCGAAACCCTCAAGGTCCAGGAACGCACCCAGAAGGGCAAGGGCCCCAACCGCCGCCTGCGCAAGCAGGACCTCGTTCCCGGCATCTACTACGATCAGAAGGGCCACAACTTCATGGTCCAGACCTCCCTGGTGCCCATGACCAAGGCCATCAGCAAATTCGGCTCGTCCCACGTGTTCAGCCTGGAGATCGACCACGTGAGCGGCGCCACCGAGACCTACCCGTGCCTGCTGTGGCGCGTGAAGTACGATCCCATCAAGCCCAAGCCCATCCACGTGGACTTCTTCGGCGTGGACCTGGCCAAGGACATCCGCGTCCACGTGCCCTTCGAGGTCACGGGCACGGCCATCGGCGTCAAGCGCGACGGCGGCGTGCTCGAACTCTACCGCGAGACCATCGAGGTGGTGTGCAAGCCTCTGGACATCCCGGAGAGCATCGCCATCGACGTCACCGAGCTGGCCCTGGGCCAGAACCTGTCCATCACCCAGGTGGTCTTCCCCGAAGGCGTCACCCCCATCTACGAGGGCGATCCCTTCGCCGTGGTGGGCGTCACCACCATCGAGGAAGAAGAGGCCCCGAAGGAGGCCGCCGAGGGCGAGGCCGCTCCCGCCGCCCCCGCGGCCCCCGCGGCCGAGTAGCCCGGATTCCGGCAGTCCCCGCGGGCCCCGGGTATCCTCGATACCCGGGGCCCGCGTCCATTTCACCCCCGGCGCGAGTCCCCCATGGCCGACCACAAGACCTGCATCGCCGCCCTGGGCAACCCCGGCCCGGAGTACCGCGACACCCGCCACAACCTGGGCTTCATGCTGGCCGACCGGCTGCTGGCCCTGGGGGCGGAGCGCCCGGCCATGCGGCTGGCCCGCCTGCCCTTTTCCGACGACTGCGAACTCTACGCCCTGCGCCTGGCCGGGGCCTCCCGGCTGCTGGCCAAGCCGCTCACCTACATGAACCTCTCGGGCCAGGCCGTGGCCCGCGTGGTGGGCCGCAACGGCCTGACCCCGGCGGACGTGGTGGTGGTGCACGACGACCTGGACCTGCCCCTCGGGCGCATCAAGCTCAAGCGCGGGGGCAGCTCGGGCGGACACAAGGGCGTGGAGAGCATCGCCCAGTGCCTGGGGTCGCCGGAGTTCTGGCGGCTGCGCCTGGGCATCGGGCGGCCGCCGCGCCACACCGCCGTGGAGCGCTTCGTGCTCGAACCCTTCGCCCCGGAGGAGCAGCCCGCGGTCCGGGCCATGCTGGAGACGGCGCACAAGGGCCTGGAGCTCATGCTGCGCCGCGGCCCCCAGGCGGCCATGATGCTGCTGCACACGGCCACGCCGCCCGAGGCGGCCCCCGATACGGCGCGGACCGCCGGGTCCGCCCCCCCGTGCCCCCCCCAGCCCCCCCCCGGGGCCG